>JAIXVY010000335.1 GCA_027482505.1 Opitutaceae bacterium
CGGGGAAGCTCCTGCGCCAGGGAGCGAGGTGGCGGCGGTGACGGCGCTTGCGCCTGCGAGCAGGCCGACGGTGGAGCGTTCAAGGAAGGTGCGGCGGGTGATCATCGGGGTAGGGAGGGGATTTAGTGATGAAAGAGTCCGGTGGCGTGGTCCGGGCCGAGGTAGGCCTCGATCACGGCCGGGTCTTGGCGGATGGCTTCGGGCGAACCCTCGGCGATTTTTTTACCGTGGTCCAGCACGGCGATGCGCTGGCAGACGCCCATCACCACGCGCATGGAATGCTCGACGAGGAGGATGGTGACGGAGAACTCGCGGTGGACGCGCTGGATGAGGGCGACGAGTTCGAGCTTCTCGGCGGGGTTGAGGCCGGCGGCGGGCTCGTCGAGGAGAAGCAGGCGGGGGCGGGTGGCGAGGGCGCGGACGATCTCCAGGCGGCGTTGTTCGCCATAGGGCAAGCTGCGGGCCTCGGCGTCGCGAAAGCGGAGGAGGTTGAAGAGTTCGAGCAACTCCTCGGCGCGGCGGGTGACGGCGGCCTCGCTCTCGCGGAAGGCGCGGAGGCGGATGAGCGATTGGAGCGGCGAGGCGGCGCGGTGGCGGTTGCAGGCGACGCGCACGGTGTCGAGGACGCTGAGCGAACCGAAGAGCCGGATGTTTTGAAAGGTGCGGGCGACGCCGGCGGCGACGATCTCGTGCGAGCGCAGGCCGGCGAGCGGGCGTCCGGCGAAACTCACCGCGCCGGAGCTCGGCGCATAGACGCCGGTGATAAGGTTGAAGACCGTGGTTTTGCCCGCGCCGTTGGGGCCGATGAGGCCCATGAGCTCGCCCTCGGGGATGGCCAGATCGACCGCGTCGACGGCGGTGAGGCCGCCGAAGCGCAGGGTGACTTGGTCGAGTTGGAGGAGCGGGGCGGACACGGGAGCAGGGAGCGCGGAGCTAGGAGGAGGAGACGCGGCGGCCGAGGCGGAAGTTGAAGAGGCCGCGCGGGCGCAGGAGCATGAGGGCGACGAGGAGCACGGCGTAGAGGACGAGGCGGTATTCGGCGACGGGGCGGAGGACCTCGGGTAGCAGGGTGAGGAGAATGGCGGCGAGAATCACGCCAAAGGTGTTTCCGAGGCCGCCGAGGATGACCATGACCACGATCTCGATGCTGCGCGTGAAGTCGAAGCCGGAGGGCGTGATGGTCATCTTGAAATGGCCGAAGAGGCCGCCGGCGATGCCGGCGAAGAAGGCGCCGATGACGAAGGCGACGACCTTGTAGCGGGCGGGGTCGAGGCCGACGGCGGAGGCCGCGATCTCGTCGTCGCGCACGGCCTTGAAGCCGAGGCCGTAGGTGGAGCGGACGAGGCAGCCGACGACGTAGATGGCGAGGGCGGCGGAGGCGACGACCCAGAAGACGGTGGTGTAGGGCGGTATGCCGTTGAGGCCTAGCGCGCCGCCGAGGGGCTCGAAGTTTTGCAGGAGCACGCGGATGATCTCGCCGAAGCCCAGCGTGACGAGGGCGAGGTAATCGCCGCGCAGGCGCAAGGAGGGGATGCCGACGAGCAGACCGGCGAGGGCGGCGGCGAGGCCGGCGGAGAGCAGGGCGCCGAGGAAGAGGGCGTTTTCCTGGAAGCCGCCGGGCGCGGCGTCGGGGATGAGGCGCGGGCCGAGAAAGAGGGTGACGGCGGCGGCGGCGTAGGCGCCGACGGCCATGAAGCCGGCGTGGCCGAGGGAGAACTGGCCGGTGTGGCCGCCGATGAGGTTGAGCGAGACGGCGAGGATGATGTTGATGCCGACGCCGATCAGCACGTCGAGGTGGTAGGGGTCGATGCGGTCGGAGAAGGCCGAGAGGCCGGCGGCGGCGCCGAGGGCGAGGAGGAGTCCGAGGAGGGGCTTGGGCACGGCGGTCTCGTTCTTTTTGATCAACCACTAAGCAAGCGTGGCAATGCCCGCTTCTTGGGGGAATGCGCAGCGACCGGCGGGTCGCCGCGGCGGTTTTCGATGGGCGGCCAATGGCCGCGAGGATACCCGAATAGGCGAAAGGTGCAGTGGTTTTGCCGAATCGGTATTCATCAGAGGGCGTTGGTGGTTAAACCCGGTTTGGGGAACGGCTCAGACTTTTTCGACGCGGGCGCGGCCGAGGATGCCGGCGGGGCGGAAGAGCAGGAAGACGATCAGCAGGGCGAAGGCGATGGCGTCCTTGTAGGTTGAATACGGACTGCCGGCGACGACGGTCTCGATCAGGCCTAGAAGGAGGCCGCCGAGTGCCGCGCCCGGTATGCTGCCGATGCCGCCGACTATGGCGGCGACGAAGGCCTTGAGGCCGGGCATGACGCCCATGAGCGGGTCGACCGAGGGGTAGTTGACGGCGTAGAGCACGCCGCCGGCGCCGGCCAGGGCGGAGCCGAGGGCGAAGGTCCAGCGGATGACGACGTCGTTGTTGATACCCATGAGGCGCGCGGCCTTGGGGTTCTGCGAGACGGCGCGGAGGGCGGAGCCCATGCGGGTGCGGTAGACGAGCAATTGGAGCGCGACGACGAGGGCGCCGGCGACGCCTATGACGAGGAGCTGGTTGGTCGAAAACTCCAGGGGACCGAGCGTGATCGCTCCGGTGGGGAAGACGGCGGGGAAGGAGCGCGGAGCGGCGCCGAAGACGAGTTGTCCGCCGGCTTGGAGGAAGAGCGAGACGCCGATGGCGGTGATGAGGACGTTGAGCGTGGGCGCGCCGCGCAGCGGGCGGTAGGCGAGGCGCTCGATGCCCATGCCGAGGAGCGCGCAGCCAATCATGGCGCCGAAGAGGACGAGCATGCCGCCGAGCACGGTGCCGCCACCGGGCACGTGGGGGGCGAGGTAGAGGCCGATGAAGCCTCCGACCATGAAGACGTCGGCGTGCGCGAAGTTGATGAAACGCAGCACGCCGTAGATCATCGTGTAGCCGAGCGCGATGAGCGCGTAGACGGCGCCGAGCGAGAGTCCGTTGACGAGTTGCTGGAGGAGCTCGGTCACAAGGGAGCGAGGAGTCGGGAGCAGAGAGCTAGGAGCTGGGGGCCAGAGCAGAGAACGGGTGGGCTGGTTTGGCTCCCTGCTCCGTGCTCCCTGCTCCTCGCTCTCAGGGGGCGACGCTTTGGACGAACTGGAATTTGCCGTCCTTCACGGTGATGATGCTGGCGGCCTTGGTGGCGTTGCGCTGGGCGCCGAGCGTGGTGACGCCGGTGACGCCGGAGAAATCCTTGGTGGCGGCGATGGCGTCGCGGAGTTTGGCGGGCTCGGTGCCGCCGGCGCGGCGGAGGGCGTCGGCTAGGACGAGGGCGGAATCGTAGCCGAGGGCGGCCATGGCGTCGGGCGTCTCGCCGTTCCAGCGGGCGCGGAAGGCGGCGACGAAATCCTTCACCTGCGGCGAGTCGGATTCGGGCGAGTAGTGGGTGGAGTAGTAGGTGCCGTTGACGGCGGGGCCGCCGATCTCGAGGAGCTGCGGGGCCTCCCAGCCGTCGCCGCCGAAAAGCGGAACCTCGAGGCCGAGCTCGCGGGCCTGGCGGGTGATGAGGGCGGCCTCGGTGTAGTAGCCGGGAACAAAGACGCCCTCGACGCCGGCGGCGCGGATGGCGGTGAGCTGGGCCTTGAAGTCCTTGTCGCCCTCGGCGTAGCGCTGCTCGATGGCGATTTCGCCGCCGTCGGCGACGAAGCGTTCGCGGAAATATTTGGCGAGGCCGACGGAGTAGGCGGACGAGACGGAGGTGAGGACGGCGACGCGTTTGATCTTCAGGTTTTCCTTGGCGAATTTCGCCATGACGGTGCCTTGGAAGGGATCGATGAAGCAGACGCGGAAAACGTAGTCGCCGACCTCGGTGACCTTGGGGTTGGTCGAGGCGGGCGAGATCATCGGGATGCGGGCGCGTTGGGCGATGGGCGCCATCTCGAGCGAGCGGCTGGAGGCGACTTCGCCGAGCAGGGCGACGACCTTGTCGCGGGAAAGGAGCTTGCGGGCGACGGTGGCGGATTCGCCGGCCTTGGACTGGTTGTCCTCGGTGACGAGTTCGATCTGGCGGCCGAGGACGCCGCCCTTGGCGTTGATCTGCTCCACCGCGAGGAGAGTGCCCTTGTGGGAGGACTGGCCGAAAACGGCTTCTTTGCCGGTCATGGAGGCGATCTCGCCCACCTTGATCGTGTCGGCGGCGCGAAGACCGGCGGAGGTGAAAGCGAGCAGGGCGCTGAGGACCAAGGGAACGCGCAATATCATGGCAATTGTTGGGTGGGTGGGGAGAAGCGGTGTAAAAAGTGGGATAGTCGGAGCTGGTGGCAATCCGGGAGCGCGGTCAGCAGCAAGCATTCCACACCCTGGCGAACAGGCCGGCGAGGGGGGCGGGTGAAGCAGCGAAGCATGGCCTTTATTGCCGGGCGGGGGCTTTGCCCCGGGATTGCGTGCGGAGGGGGCCGGGGTTTGTGGTGGGGGATGTCGTCACGAATCGAGCCGGTGGAGTTGAACGCCCGTGAACTGGGCGGAGCGGGCAAGGCGCCTTTGGTGTTGCTGCACGGATTGCTGGGGTCCTCGCGCAACTGGCAGACGGCGGGCGCGGGGCTGGCGGAGGCGGCGGACGGGCGCAACGTCTGGGCGCTGGATTTGCGCAACCATGGCAAGTCTCCCTGGCGTGACGAGATGACCTACGAGGCGATGGTGGCTGACGTGCTGGCCTGGCTGGATGCGCGCGGGTTTGGCGCGGTGGATCTGATGGGGCACAGCATGGGCGGAAAAACGGCGATGCTCCTCGCCTGCCGGCATCCGGAGCGGGTGCGGCGTCTGGTGGTGGTCGATATCGCGCCCAAGAGCTATCTGTCGCACGGGCACCGGGCGGAGTTCGCCGCGATGAACGAGCTGCGGCTGGCCGGCCTGCAATCGCGCGGCGAGGCCGAGATGCGGATGGAAGGGCGCGTGCCCGACTGGGGCATGCGAAAATTTCTCACGACGAACCTGGAGCGCGGCGAGGACGGGGCGTGGCGCTGGGCGGTGAACCTGCCGGTGCTGACGGCGGCCTTGCCCGAGGTGGAGCGCGATTCGCTCGGCGAGGGGGAGCGGTTCGAGGGGCCGGCGCTCTTCGTGCGCGGGGGGAGATCACGCTACGTGAAGGACGAGGATCTTGCGCGGATCGCCGGGGTGTTTCCCGCCTCGCAAGTGGAGACGATCGCGGTGGCGGGCCATAATCCGCACATGGAAACGCGGGCGGAGTTTTGCGCGGCGGTCGGGAAATTTTTGGCCGGAAGATTTTAACGCAGTGGCGCAAAGACGCTGAGCGGGAGCGACAGACGGAGTAGGGGGTTAGGGGCCGTCTCCGATCCGTGCCCGGGTTTAAAAACAAAGAAGGGCGGGACCGTCGACGCGTCGCGCAGGGGAAACGCGACGCAGGGGATGACGGCCCCGCCCTTAGGGGAAAGGGTGACGTTTACACCTTGGTCCAGCCGGTCGGGGTGTAGCGCCGGGCCTCGGCGCCCTGGAGGGCGACAAGGTGGATCCAGCCGTGGTCGAAGAGCTGCTTCACCCCGGGTTGGGCGGCGAGCACCGCGTCGATGCGCGCCGGCGCGACGTCGATGAAGACGGTGAGGCGGCGCGGCTCGTGGACGAATTTTTCCCCGTCGTGGATGGATTGGAGCGGGAGGCCGACGCGCAGGTCGCCGGAGTTGCCCTCCATGACGCCGAGGCCGCCGACGACGTGGTGCAGGACCTTGTTGCCGGAGCCGTAGCGCTTGGGGTCGACGCGCGAGGCGTAGTATTGGAGGTTGATCCAACTGGCGACGACGACCGGGGCGCAGAGGATGAGCGTGAGCACCTTGTTTTCCGCGTCGGCCGAGGCGTCGTAGTCGTGGAGAAACACGCGGCCGTCGAGCTTGAGGCCGGCGGTGCGGCTGCGCGGCGCGGCGACGAGCGCGGCGTTGTTGGCCAGGCCCCACTCGGGCCGGACCTGGGAGATGTCGGTCGCGCGGGCGCGCACGGCGGCGTCGAGCTTGTGTTCGGGCACGCCGGCGAGGCCGAGCGAGGGGGCGCGCTCGCGCCGGGCGGCGACGCCGGCCTTGGCGAGGGAGGAGCGCAGATTGACGAGGTCGGCGAGGTGGGTGCCGGGAATCTTTTCCAGGTCGAAGAGCACGACGTCGTCGGTGGACGTGTTGTGCATGCCGGCGAGGAAGACGGTGTCGGCGGGGATGGCGATGCCCTTGGCGGCGAGCGCGGAGCGGACGGCGGGATCGTTGAGCGTGGCGGCGGCGAGGCGCGCGTTGACGTCGCCGGCGTGGCCGCCGCAGGCGCCGCAGTCGAGGGCGGAGGCGTAGGGGTTGTTGGCGCTCTGGCTGCCGTGGCCGCAGACGAGCACGAGCCGGGCGAAGTTTTTCACGAGGCTCATGTTGCGGAGGGCGCCTTCGGCGAGGGCGGCCTTGGTCTCGGGCGTGCCGGCGGAGAAGTCGGGGGCTACGCGCGAGCAGGTCGGGCCGGAGGAGCCTTTCGCCTTGGCGAGGGCGGCGCCGAAGGCGAGGCCGGCGGTCTCGACGAAGGAGAAGCAGGAGGCGGCGGAGTTTTGGAAGGCTTTCCAGGCGCCGGCCTCGGCGCGGGTGGAGTTCGCGGCCTGGGCTTCGGGGGCGGAAAGGGGCTCGCAGGTGTCGACCGGCGGCACGAGGAGCACGGGGCAGCGCGAGGTGGCGGCGGGAGCGCCTGCGGTGCGATGGGCCACGGGGAAGCCGAAGAAGCCGGCGAAGCCTATGGTCTGGACGCCGGGCAGCGCGGCCTCGAGATGGCGCCGGAAGACCTCCGAGCGCACGTCGATGCAGAATACCGCCTGGGTGGTCGGCCGGGACGAGGGGGCGGCGGAGGGCGACCAGGCCAGATCACGGGCGAGCCGCCGCTGGAACCCTATTTCGTAGGCGAGTTGCCAGCGCACGAGAGCGTCCAAAACGACGTGGTTTTGCCCGGGCAAGGTCTGGTGCCGCCACGCGGCGCGGAAAACGCCGTCGCGAGCGAAGGCCTGGTAAAGCGCGGCGTCGTAGGCCAGCCGCAGCGCGAGCAGTTCCTTGAGGGCGGGGTTGGCTTTGCCGCGCAGGGAGTCCTCGCGGACTAGGTATTGAACGTAGCCGGCCCAGCCGGAGATGGTGGAGAGCTCGCGGTGGAGGAAATCTGCCAGCGGAACCTCCTGCGGATCGAGAAGCTTCACGCACTGCGCGATGCAGGCGTCGGCGTCGGAGGGCAGGCTGGCGACGAAGGCGCGAAAACCCACGAGGCCGAAGGATTCGGGATTGTGGTCATGAACGGCCGAATCGCGCCAGGCGGAGTAAAGGCTCTGGGTTTTCCACGGAGAGTTCCAGGTGGTTTGGTTCTCGTCGAAGGCGACGGCGCAGTATTTGGCCACCTCTTCCACCACGAAAACGCTCCAGTGGGCGCGCGGCCGCTCCTGGTCGAGCAAGTCGGCCACGGTGGCGAGGGCGTATTCTCCGCCGATGTCGGCCTTTTCCAACGCGCTGATGAGGCGGGACGCGGGCCACTGCGCGTCGGCGACCGCGACGAGATCGTCCGGCCCGATCACACCGGAGCGGTGGGCTTCGAGGTAGTCGGCGGGCGATTGGAGGGGGGCGGCTCCCACGCTGCGTTGGAGCAGCGAGCAGGCGTCGGCGAAGGGCCGGTCGAGCAGGCCCACGAAGGGATTGACCGCGACGAAGTGCTTGAGCGGCCAGAGCGGGGGAATGCGGGACAGGGCGGACTCGACGGCGACGGCGAGAGCGGGCGACGAGGCGGGCGCGGGAGCGAAAGTGGCGGACATGGTTTAAAGCGAGAGGAGGACGAGAAGAAGGGGGAGAACGGCCGATCAGGCGCGGTTCAGACGGTGGCGTGGCGCGGCCAGAGGCGTCCGAGAAGACGGTTGGCCAGCGTGCCGAGGTAGAAGCCATTCAGGGCATGCACATAGAGCCGGCGGCCTAGGGCGTGGCCGCTGGCGCGCCAGAGCAGGGCCTGAAAGAAGAAGAGCGCGGTGAAAATGGCGCCGATGGCGAGCAGCACGGGCAGCGGGACAAGCGGCTTGGCCGGCGCGGGAATCAAGGCGGCGGCGCCGGCGTGGAGGGAGAGCGCGGCGAGGCAGACCAGCAACCCTGCGCCGGCCGCGCGGGCGATCGTGGCGCCACCGCCGCCGGCGGATGCGGCGCGGGCGAGGCCGTAGGCGAGGGCGAGGGCCAGCACGAGGCCGAAGACGCCGAGCTGAAGCGGCGCGCCGGGCGCGATCACGGCGAGCGCGGTGGCTCCGCCGGCGACGAGCAGGCCTCCCGCAAGCACGCCGAGGGCGAGGGCGGGCGTGCGCAGCGGAATGGCCGCGCGAGGCACGGCGCCGATGGTCGAGCCCGCGGTGAGGAAGGCGTGGGCCTTGTAGAGCGAGTGGGCGACGATGTGGAGCAGGGCGAGGGCGTAGGCGCCCAGACCGCACTGAAGGATCATGAAGCCCATCTGGGCGATGGTGGAGTAGGCGAGGGCGCGCTTCACGCCGGGCTGGGCCAGCATGACGATTGCGCCGAAGGCGGCGGTCAGCGCGCCGAGCAGGGCGAGCACGTTGAGCGCGCCGGGGGCATGGGCCAGCAGCGGGGAGAGGCGAACGAGAAGGAAGCCGCCGGCGTTGATGATGCCCGCGTGCATGAAGGCGGACACGGGCGTGGGCGTCTCCATGGTGTCCGGCAGCCAGCTATGGAAGGGGAACTGGGCGGACTTGAGCGCGGCGCAGCCGGCGAGAAGCAGGCCAATCACGGGCAGGCCCGCGGTCTGCCCGCCCGCCACGGCGGCGAAAAGCGTCTCCATATCCCACGTGCCGTAGTGGCGGTGGATGAGAAGCGCGGCGGCGAGCAGGCAGAGGTCGCCGAGGCGGCTGACGACGAATTTTTTCCTGGCGGAGAAAACCGCGCCGGCGCGCTCGGGATAGTGGAGCAGAAGGCGATGGAGGCACAGGCTGGTGGTCACCCACGCGGCGAAAAGCAGAAGGAGGTGGCCGGATAGGACCACGGTGAGAACCGAGGCGAGGGTGAGGCTCATCCAGGAGAAAAAGCGCGACTGGGCGGCGTCGCCGGACAGATAGGCGCGGGAGAAACGCAGGACGACCGCGCCGAGGAAGGCGACGAGCACGACCATGATCGCCGACACGATGTCGAGCCGCAGGGACGGGGCGAAGGCGGAGTCGGACGTCCAGCGTGCGGTGAAGGAGCCTCCGGTGGCGAGCAGCGCGGCGCAGGCCGCGGCCAGGGTCGCGGAGAGGCCTGCGGCGCCTGCGGCGAGACGACCCGCGGCGCGAGGAGCTAGGCCGCGGGCGAGCAGACCCGCGAGCAGAGGCAGGACCGGGATGGCAAGAAGCAGGTAAGGCAGGAGTTGGCGCATCGCCGGCATATTAACGACCGCGATGGTTTTAGACGATTACATGGTTTTGAAGTTGTCGTTAAGTTTAAGTTAACCCATGGGCAGTCGTGATGCCCTTTCTCAACTACCATCATCTGCGTTATTTCCGGGTGATCGCGCGCGAACTGAGCCTGACGCGCGCGGCCGAGAAGCTGAATCTTTCCACTCCGGCCCTAAGCATTCAGCTGAAGCAATTGGAGGAGAGCCTGGGGCACGCGTTGTTCACGCGTGAGCGCGGAGGCTTGCAGCTTACGGAAGCGGGGCGGCTGGCGCTGGAGTATGCGGAGACGATAGGGCGGGCGGGCGAAGAACTCATGGATGTGATGCAGCACCGGCCGCGCGGGGGCCGCCAGGTGCTGCGGGTGGGCGCGGTGGCCACGTTGTCGCGCAACTTTCTGCTCGGGTTTCTGCGCCCCGCCCTGCACCGGGCTGATGTGGAGGTGGTGGTGCGTTCGGGCGGTCTGCGGGAGCTGCTGGTCTCGCTGCATTCGCACCAGGTGGACATCGTGCTCTCGAACCAGGCTGCGCGGCGCGACGCGGAGACGCCGTGGCACAGCCATTTGTTGGCGGAGCAACCGGTGAGCCTGGTGGGTGTGCCGCAGTGGAAAAAGAAACGGCTGAAGTTTCCCGAGGATTTTTCCGACGTGCCGGTGATCCTGCCCAGTCTGGAGAGCAACACGCGGGCGGGGTTTGACCGCATGCTTTCGGCGGCGGGGGCGCGGCCGCGCGTGATCGCGGAGGTGGACGACATGGCGACCTTGCGCTTGCTGGCGCGCGAAGGCGAGGGGCTGGCGCTGGTGCCGCCGGTGGTGGTGCGCGACGAGATCGAGCGCGGGGAGTTGGTGGAGACGCACCGCGTGCCGGAGCTGCGGGAGACGTTTTACGCCATCACGCCGAGCCGTCGTTTCCCGAATCCGCTCGTGGGCGAATTGGTGGAGCGCACCGCGCGGTCGGCGAAGTAGGCGCCGCGGAGCGGTCGAGGCGGAGCGAGCGACGGGCGGGTTATCCCGCGCGGATGTTCAGGCCTTTGACGACCGGACGCAGACCGGGCAGGGCCTGGATTTTTGCGAGAATGGCGGCCTGGTGAAAGCGCAGTTCGTTGCCGGCGACGGGCTGGTTGTAGAGGATGGTGAGACGCCCCTTCGGATCGATCTGGCCGGCGTGCGAATAATGGGCGATGGCGGGGCCGACGATGGCCGGCCAGTTTTCGCGAATGGCGTCTTCGGGGGTCGTGCGCCCCACGTGGTGTTTGACCAGCAATTCGTCGATGAGCGGGCCGAGCGCGAGGGTGGGGCGCTTGATTTGTCGCGCCGGGGTGTCGTCCGGCACGCCGCGCAGGTCGGCCACGAGCTGGCGGGCGACTTTGCGGAAGGTGTCGGGTTGCTCGGGCATGGGACGGGGAGCAAGGAGCGTGGAGCTGGGAACGGGGAAGGGATCAGTCCTTCGCGGCGCGCACGTCGAGAACGTCGCGAAGGCCGTCGCCTAGGAGGTTGAGCGCCAGCAAGGTGAGGGCGAAAACCGCGCCGGGAAAGATGAGCAGCCAGGGATACGATTCCATCTTGTCCGCGCCGTCCTTGATCAGCGTGCCCCAGGAGCTGAGCGGGGCGTCGACGCCGAGGCCGAGGAAACTGAGAAAACTCTCCAGCATCATCACGGCGGGGATGGTGAGCGTGGTGAAGACGATGACGGGGCCGAGC
>JAIXVY010000039.1 GCA_027482505.1 Opitutaceae bacterium
ACGGGCAAGCAAAAACCGTATATTGCCCGCATGAAAGCGCAGATTCTGCAGCAACGGCCCCTGGAGGGCGTGCCATCCGCCTCCGGCCTGAGCAGGGTGATTTCAAACCCGTGGGCCGCCAACTGCTCCAAAGGCTCCAGCACCGCTTTGTGCTCGATCGCGGTCGAGATGATGTGGCGCCGCCCCGTTGCTTCTCCGTGCTCCCGCAGCCCGAGGATGGCTAGGTTGTTGCTCTCTGTCGCGCCGCTGCTGAAGAGCACCTCTTCGCGCTTCGCGCCCACCACCGCGGCCACTTGGTCGCGCGCCTTCTGCACCGCCACCTTGGCGCGCGTGCCGTAGTCGTGGGTGCGGCTGCCGGCGTTGCCATACTCTTCGTCGAGGTAGCGGAAGAGCACTTCACGCACCGCCGGCTCGAGCGGAGTGGTGGCGTTGCAGTCGAGGTAAACGGGAGCAGACATCGAAAATTTCCGGGGAGTATGTTTGTTTTTCGTTGCGCAGGGAATGACGAACAACCTTTGCTCCTACAACGAACATTTTATCCCGAAAAATTTCAACCTCCGAGAACGATGAACGCCTCTCCCGCCACCTCCGCCCATGCCGACCTCACGGGCTATGCGGCGGATATTCAAAAAGCCACCGGTGCGCCCCGCCACCTCCTCGGCCTGATCGAAAACATCATGCGCCAGGAGGTATTTCATAGCACCCTCGACTGGCAAACCCGCGCCGAGTTCGACCGGGGTGCGAAGCGGGCCTATGCGCTCTACCGTCGCGACTCCGCTTTCTACGATGCCGGCGCCACCCTCCGGGCCGCGACGTTCCAGCTTATGCAGGCCGAGGCTGGGTTGACTCACTCCCAGACCGGCGGTGTCGCCGCCGAGATTGCCGCCGCCGAACTCCGTTTGGACTCCGCCCGTGCCGACCACGCCGCCGCCCAGACCGCCTTCGACCGCCTCTGCGGCTACTCCACCCCATGAAGCCCACCCTCACCTTTCCCGTCATCCGCGGCCTCCAGGCTCAGCGCGAATATTACGTGGCAATGTGGAGCCTCCGCACGCTCTGCCAGATCTCCATTTTCAACGAGGACGAGCTGCCGCCCGAGCTGCGCGCCCAGCGCATCCTCAATCGCGCCCGCATCCCGGAAATCGCCGGCTACATCCTCGATAATCCGGCCGACTACGTTTTCTCGGCACTCACGGTTTCGATAGACTCCCAAGTGAGCTTTCAGCCTCTACCCGGTCAGGACGAGCTGGGCGCGCTTACCGTGCCGATGGACGCCAAGTTCATTATCAACGATGGCCAACACCGCCGTGCCGCCATCATCGAGGCACTCAAACAGCGTCCCGAGCTGGCGCACGAGACCATCGCGGTGGTGTTCTTCTTGGATATCGGCCTGGAGCGCTGCCAGCAGATGTTCGCGGACCTGAATCGCTACGCCATCCGCCCGAGCCGCTCCATCGGCCTTCTCTACGACCACCGCAACGACAAGGCCCGGCTGGCCAAGATGGTCGTCCTGAAGTCGCCGCTTTTCCGCGACATCGTGGACATGGAGAAATCCTCCCTGGCGGCGCGCTCACGAAAACTCTTCACCCTTTCCGCCATGTTCAACGCCTGCGCCGATCTCGTGCAGGGTCTGGCCGACGGCAATCTGGAGAAAGACGCCGACCTCGCGCGCGAGTTTTGGCATGAGCTGGCCAAGCACTTTCCCGCCTGGGCTCAGGTGCAGGCCGGCCGCCAGCCGGCCAGCGAGATTCGCGAGGGGTTTGTCCATGGCCACGGCATCGCCCTTCAAGCCCTTGGCAAAGCGGGCAACGCCCTTCTCCAGGCCGACCGCAAAGGCTGGCGCACGCGCCTCGCCCGTATCACGAAGATCGATTGGTCGCGCACCAACACCAGCCTCTGGGAGGGCCGTGCGATGATTGGCGGTCGCATCTCCAAAATGACGAACAGCGTGATTCTCACCACCAACGTCATCAAGGAAGCCCTGGGGCTCCCGCTCGACGACGAAGAAAAGCGGGTCGAGGAGGCCTTCGCCAAGGGTTTCGCCAAACGTCGCAAATAACTCACGTGCTTATCCTGCCACGCTGTCCCCTCCGTTTGTTGTTGCAGCCCTCCCTGCATTTCGTGACACCACACCCAACAATACCCGCCAAGCCTCGGACCTCTCGACGCAAGAAGAGAGGCACTGCTCAAATTGGCGGGTTGCTCGTTTCTGGAGGTCGCGATGTCTGACCGCCAGCCCAAGGTTCCCACCACTTACGAGCAGCAGCTCGCGATCATGGAGTCTCGTGGGCTATCCATTCCAGACCGGGAGTTCGCACTGCACTGTCTGGAGCATCTCAACTATTATCGCCTTTCGGCCTACCGGTTCCCGTTGGCTGAATCGGGCAATCCCGACCGCTTTAAGTCGGGTGTTCAGTTCGACACCCTCTGCGCGCTTTACGAATTTGACCGCAAGCTCCGTCAACACCTCTCCGATGCGTTGAAGCGAGTGGAGATCTCGGTGCGCTCCCGCCTGGCCTACGTTTTGGCCCACTCATACGGTTCGCAGGCGTTGGTGGATACGGGGTTGTTTGCCGACGCGGCTCGCCACCGCGAGACACTCACCCGCCTTGATGAAGAGCTGCGACGCAGCGACGAAGTCTTTGTCGGCCACTTTCGCCGCCACCACAATTTGTCGCGCCCGCCGATTTGGGCCGCATGTGAGGTCTTTTCCTTCGGTCTGCTCAGTCGTCTCTACGCCAACATTACCCCCGCCAAGCCGCGCAAGGAGATCGCCCGCACCTATCGGCTCTTCCCGCCGACCATGAAGTCGTTTTTGGAGCATGCCGCCCACGTGCGAAATCTCTGCGCGCACCATGCCCGGATATGGAACCGGCGGCTCACCGTCACGATGGAACTCCCCGAGACACAGCCCATCGCCATACTGAGCAGCCTGCACCCCGAGGAAGACCGCCGCATCTACAACACCTTGGTTCTTCTCGGCCATATGATGGACGTTATCTCACCTGGTCACACATGGACTCACGGCCTCGTTAAGCTGATTCAAGAAACCCCGTTCGATGTGGCGCCAGAGATGGGATTCCCGCCCGACTGGCGCGAACGCGATTTCTGGAGGCCCTGCTGCTCCGCTCTTCCGGCCAACTCTGTCGCCCCCGCTCACTGACTCTCCTTCTTCCATGTCCGCTACCGCCAAGCCTGCACCCTCTGCCCAAGCCTCGGCCTTCAAGCCGCAGGGTTTCAAAACCACCATCGATGCCCTTTGCGCCGAGATCCGCGAACTCTACCTCGCCGACGAGGTGCCGTGGATCATCGGCTACTCCGGCGGCAAAGACTCCACCGCCACGCTCCAACTCGTCTGGATGGCCATCGCCGGCCTGCCGGTCGAGCAGCGCAAGAAAACCGTCCACGTCATCTCCACCGATACGCTGGTGGAGAACCCAGTCGTTTCGGCGTGGGTGGGGCGCTCAATCGCGTCGATGAAAAAGGCGGCCGGCGAAATGAAGATGCCCATTCACGCGCGCCTCCTCCATCCTCGGGTGGAAGAGACTTTCTGGGTTAACCTGATAGGGAAAGGCTACCCTGCTCCCCGCCACAAATTTCGGTGGTGCACCGAGCGCTTAAAAATTAAGCCTTCGAATCGCTACATAAATGACGTTGTCACAAAAAACGGTGAAGCGATTCTTTGCTTAGGCGCACGCAAAGCAGAGAGTGCGGCAAGGGCTAAGGTTCTGGAAAAAAATCAGAAGTATCGGGTGCGTGACCGTCTCAGCCCGAGCGCAACTCTACCTGGATGCTCTATCTACACGCCAATCGAGGCATGGTCGAACGACGATGTTTGGTTCTTCCTTACTCAGTCACCTAATCCTTGGGGCCATTCTAACCGTGATTTGCTTGGCATGTATGCAGGCGCGTCGGCTGACGGCGAATGTCCGCTTGTCGTAGACACCAGCACGCCCAGTTGCGGTGATTCTCGTTTTGGCTGTTGGGTCTGCACTCTGGTCGAAAAGGACAAATCCATGACTGCGATGATCCAGAATGATCAGGAGAAGGAGTGGATGCTGCCGCTTTTAGACTTACGGAACGCGCTGGATTTTCGAAGCAACACCGACGGAGGTCCTGACCAGGAAAACAACGATCACCATCTTCGTGATTTTCGTCGGATGAGCGGAGTTGTGAACGTGATGTCTAGCGGTGCCAAAGCGATCCCAGGACCCTACACCCAGGAGGCCCGCGAGACTTGGCTTCGCAAACTCCTCAAAGCCCAGACCTGGATTCGCCGTAACGGCCCCAAGGATGTTCGCAACATCACCCTCATCACCCTCGAAGAGCTGCAAGAGATCCGACGCATCTGGGTGGTGGACAAGCACGAGATGGAGGACGTGCTTCCGCGTATTTATCGGGAAGAAACGGGTGAGCCTTACCCCGGAAAACCGCTCGACGATAACCTCGTGCTCGGGGCCGAGCAGATGCAGACCCTGGGTGAGCTTTGCGGCGATGATCGGCTACACTACGAACTCACCCGCGAGCTGCTCAGCGTGACCAATCAGCAGCGCAGCAGCGGCCGCCGTTCCGGCCTTTTCGACCAGTTGGAAAAAACCTTCGGGAAACACTTTTATGACGACAAGGCCGACGCGCTCGACCGGGCCAAACGTCTGCTCGCCGACCGCACCCGCGCCAAAGATCGCAGCGGAGCAGTGGCCGAAGGCGGCAGCGACGACGCTTCGCTCGCCGGGGAGGTAATCGCATGATTCTCGAAACCCTCATTCTCGAAAACGTCGGCGTTTATGCTGGCCGCCAAGAAGCCAACCTGGCCCCCAGGCAGGGCAAGCCCGTCATCCTTTTTGGCGGTCTCAATGGCGGCGGTAAAACCACCATCCTCGAAGGTCTGCAGCTGTGCTTCTACGGGCCCAAGGCACGGCTCGCGAGCCGCGGCACCACGCCCTACAAGGACTACCTGCGCGAGGCCATCCACCGGGGTGCCGATCTTGGCGAAGGAGCGGCCATCACGGTGCGGTTTCGCCGCATCGTCGAGGGCGAGATCCGACTTTATGAGGTGAAGCGAAGCTGGCGCGTCGGCGCCAAGGGCTTGGAGGAATTTTTGGAGGTGTGGTGCAACGGAGAGCCTGATCAATCGCTCACCGATAATTGGACCGACTACATCGAGGGCTACCTGCCCAGCGGCATCGCGCACCTCTTCTTCTTCGACGGCGAGCAGATCAAGGAACTCGCCGAGGGCGAACATGCCGCCGAGATCCTTGGCACCGCCATTCAGACCCTGTTGGGACTCGACATCGTGGATCGGCTGGAGGGCGACCTCAAGGTGCTCGAACGCCGTAAACGCGCCGAGGTGATGGACGACGAGACCGCACAAAAACTTGCCCGCCTGCAGGACGAGCTACGCTTGGCCGACGAAGAGCATGGCAAAGCACTGAAGGAACAGGGCCACCTGCAGATGGAGTCGGCTTCGTTAGCTAAAGTCGTGCGAGACGCCGAGGAGAGCTTTCGTCGTGAAGGCGGCGAGGCCTTCGAGCGCCGACATGCCATCGAGGCCGAACAAAACCGCCTGGAGCGCGAGCATGCGGCGGTGGCCGCCCGTCTCCGCGAGCTGGCAGCCGGCCCTGCCCCGCTCCTGCTTCTCGACTCCGCCTTGGCGGACTTGGAAAAAACCGTCCGCGACGAGGCCAAGATCAAGCAGGCGCGGCTGATGGTGGATACTCTGGCCGCACGCGACCAAGCCCTGCTGGCGGCGCTCAACATGGACGAATTACCGCGCGGCCCCCGTCGCAAAGTCGCCGATTGGTTGGAGGCGGACCGTCGCGAGCAGGAAGCGCTCGCCCAAAAGAAACCCAAGCTCAACGCCGACCCCCAGCTCGCGCCGGAGATCGCCCACCTGCGTGGCAAGGTGCTGCCCGACCTGCAGGCCGAGATCGAGGCCGAGGTAGCTAAGCTGGGGCGTCTAGACGATGCGCTCGGCAAAGTGCAGGCCCAGCTCGCCCGCGTGCCCGCCGCCGACGCGGTGGCGCGCTTGCAG
>JAIXVY010000494.1 GCA_027482505.1 Opitutaceae bacterium
CGACTTCGCCACCCGCTTCGCCAACGTCCTTCAGCCGTATCTGTGGGACAACTACGGCTACGACCTGCGCACCCTTTCCCTTGCACGCATTGACATGCCCTCGGCCACCGTTCTTACGCGCGGGGGCTCGCCGCTGACCATCACCGTGCGCCGCACCGGCTGGCTGGGACTGTCCAGCACCATGGCCGTCTCCTACGGAGGCACGGCCGTGCGCGGCGCGGCGGGCGACTACGTCTCTTCTTTGAGCGGCTCCCTTTCCTTCGCCGCCAACCAGTCCGTCGCCACCTTCACCCTCACTCCCAACGCCGCCTCCTCCGCCGACGGCGACAAGACCATCGTGGTGGCGCTGGCGCCGACCTCCACCCAGACGGCAGACACCACGCCGCTCGTGCTCACGCTCGGCGACGGGCTCGGGCAAAGCGTCCGAGTCGCGGCGTTGGCGACCGCGGTCTCCGAGGCGGGCGGGGCCGCGCGCTTCCGCCTCTCCCGCACCCAGACGACGGCGGTCCTCGCCGTCCCCCTCGCATGGTCCGGCACGGCCGCGAACGGCCCGGACTACCGCGACGCCCCGACCACCGCGTTGTTTCCCGCGGGCGTCGGCTTGATCGATGTCGAAGCGCCCCTTGTCGACGACGGCCGGCCCGAGCCGGACCGAACCTTGGTCCTGGGCGTCGCCACGGGCGCAGGCTTCATGCCCGGGCAGCCCGCGACCGCGACCGTCACGCTGCGCGACGACGACCGTCCCGACGGCCTGTCCCTTTGGCTTCGCGGCGATGTCGGCGGCAATGTCGCGCGCGACAGCTCGGGCCTCGACCGCCACGCCACCACCCTGCCGGCTGACGACGGCGTGGAGAGCGGCCCGGTCGCGTCTTCGGTCGGCGACTCGCCCGCCGTGGTCTTCGACGGGGTGAACGACACGCTGGCCGCGCCCAAATTCACCCTAGATCCCGCCGGCGCGTTCACCCTCGCCTTTTTCGCGCGCCTGGACCCGGGCCCCGCGGTCTCTTCGCAAAACATCGCCTCCTACGGCACGCGATCGGCCACCGGCTCCCTTTACGTCTATCTGATTACCACCAACTCGGCCAACGGCACCGTGGCCTTGCGCACCAACCTTCCCGGACTTTCGGCCGGCGCGCTGGACGTCACGCGCACCGCCCCCCTTTCCTGGCAGGACGGCGTCTGGCGCCACTACGCGCTGTCGGTGGGCGCGGACGGTGCCGCGCGGGTCTACATAGACGGCGTGCTTCGTCGCACCGCCACCGGCCGCTCGGGCGCGCTCGCGGCGGACGAACTGCTTTGGTTCGGCTGGCGTCCCGCCTCCGGCCCGGCGACCGGCTTCATGGACGGCGCCCT
Organism: Opitutaceae bacterium; assembly: GCA_027482505.1. Classification (GTDB taxonomy): domain Bacteria; phylum Verrucomicrobiota; class Verrucomicrobiia; order Opitutales; family Opitutaceae; genus IMCC26134_A. The sequence continues at coordinate 1,354 of JAIXVY010000494.1, forward strand.
GCGCGACATCCGCGTCTACCGACGCGCCCTGCCCGACGCCGAGGTCGCGACCCTGGCGACCGGCCGGCTCGGTTTCGCCGCCTGGCTCGGCTTCAACGGCCTCTCCCCCGCCCTGTCCGCCTCGGCCGACCCGGACGGCGACGGTTTGTCTTGCTATCTTGAATACGGCCTGGCCTCCAGTCCCTCGGTCGCGGCACCCGCCCCGCGACACGCCGTCGGCCTGGCCAACGGGCGACTTACCCTCTCCTTCCTGCGCGAAACCACGGCCTCCGACCTCGTCTGGACCGTCGAGGCCAGCAACGACCTGGGCGCGTCCTGGCAGACCATCGCGCGCCGCGGCGCGAACGACCCGGGATGGACTATTGTCGCGAGCGGAGCCGCCGCGACCGAGACCTCCGGCTTTGTCGTGGTCACCGATTCGACGCCGCTCGCGCTCCAGCCGCGCCGTTTCCTGCGCCTGCGCGTGGCCGCCGGAGGCTAAGGCCGCGTTTTCTCCATGCGCCTTCAGGCCTGCCTTCTTGCCGCGATCATGGCGTGCGTCTTTACGCGCGCGGAACAGCCAGCCGCGGCCTCGCCCGCCGTCCGCAACGCTCTCGCCGGCTTTGCGCGCTGGGACGCCGATGGGGACGGCGCCCTGGACGGCGCCGAGATGGACCGCGCCATCGCCTCGCCCGATACCCGCGGCGGGGAGGCCGCCGCCGCGGTGGCGCTGCGCCGCATCGCCAGAGGCGCGGCGCCCGGCGCGGCCAAACGCTTTACGCGAGATTACATCCTCGGCCTGTCCGCCCTGCCGCGTCGCGACTCGGCCGCGAACGACGAGGGAAACCCCGAGGCGGACGCGCCCGACTCGCGCGCCGACATCGACCGCTATCACGCGGCAGCGATGCGCAAAATAAACCAGTCGCCGCGCAGTCTCTTCGTCGGCGAACCGCGGCTCGACGGGTTTAGGCAAGGCCGCCTCGGCACCTGTTTTTCCCTAGCGCCTCTGGCCGCCCTGATGAACGCCGATTCAGGACGCGGAGCGCGGATTTTTCACGCCGCCCCGGACGGCTCGTCCTTCACCGTCGTATTCGGGCTCGGGCATTCGGTCACCGTCACCCCGCTCACCGACGGCGAAATCGCGCTTGGAGCCGATACCGGCGGCAACGGATTCTGGGCCGCCCTCTACGAAAAGGCGGTCGGAGAACTGCGGCGCGGCGCCTCGGACGCACCGCCTCACGCTATCGCCACCCGCGGAGGCTCGGCCGGAGCCATGGTGGTGGCGCTCACCGGCCGTTCCATTCGCCGCTTTTCCTGCAAACCCTGGCTGCCCGGCTCCAAGTTCGACGATCAAAAACGCGCCGAAAAACTCAACGAGTTGCGAGAACTGCTCCGTGCCGGCGCCGCCGGTAAAAAGCTCATGACCGCGGGCACGTCCGGAAAAACCCTCAAAGTCCCCTCTCTGTCGCGCAACCATGCCTACGCGGTGCTCGGCTACGACGCCGCCACGGATCTGGTCACCTTTCGCGACCCGCACGGACAGGACTTTGAACCCGCCGGACAAGCCGGCTTGAAACACGGTTATCCCGTGGCACGCGGCATCTTCCGCGTGCCCGCGTCGGACGCGGTGCGGATAATGTCGGGCTTCGCGTTCGAGACCGAGGAGGTCGCGCCGGCCCCGGGCTATCCGAAATCCGCGGACGCGTCGCCGGCTTCGTCTTGAGCCAATACGCGATACGGCGCGAAACCAACACGCCGCGCACGGCGTCCTGTCCACGCACCGCGGATGGCGTAGTTCCCCACCATTCCCCTCAACGCGCTTTGGCATTAGTGTTGTTCCACCCCACCGCGCCGCCCGCCCCCCCTTCGAATGGCGTAGTTCTACGTTATGACGAGGGCACGAGCGTTGCATTTTTCCTCGCCGAATCATGACCCAAGCTTCCTCCCGCTCCAACCGTTCGCCCTTCGTCCGCGGCTTCACGCTGATCGAGCTGCTCACGGTCATCGCGATCATCGGCATTCTCGCCGCGATTCTGATTCCGACGATCGGCGCCGTGCGCCAAACCGCCCGCACCGCGGCCTGCGCCTCCAATCTTCGCCAGATCGCGCTCGCCTGCCTTATTTATACCGAAGCCAACGGCGGCCGCCTGCCCGGATCCAAGACCAGCGCCGGCGCCTGGCAGGCCATGAACCGCGGCGTGCGCAACCCCGAATACAACACGGTCAACTTCACCAGCGCGTCGTCGGTCGACACGTCCACCCAGCTCTCCAGCCACATCTCGTCCTTCCTTGGCACAACCAAGTCCGGCCAGCTCTGGCGCTGCCCCACCAACACGCGCGGAGCCGAGGTGAGCATCGCGGCCAGCTCCGCGTCTGAAATCACCTACTTGCTCAACCAGAACCGCACCGCCGCCACCGGCATGGTTCCGCCCTCTCCTTTCGGCGGCGCCAACACCCCGCCCGCCAGGCTTTCCGACATCAAGGCCGCCGCCAGCTCCACCAACGCCGGGGTCGACGCCACCGGCCAACGCTGGAGCGAAGTCACCGAGCTTTCGCGTATCTGGATGATCAGCGACGCCGACAGCACCAACTACGGCGGGCAAAGCGGTTACCCGGCCGCGGGCTCGGCCGACGCCGTTCCCATGCCGCACAAGAGCGGGCGCAACTTCGCCTTCTTCGACGCCCACGTCGAATACCGCTCGTCCTCCAATTTTCCCGCCAACCCCTGAAAACGGGCCTCCATCGCGCCGCCACCCCACCGCCCTCCCTTCACTCCATGCCTTCTCCGCTTCGCTCCTTCTCGTCCGCGCTCCTGTTCGCCGCCGCAGGCACGCTCGCCGCACAGACGGTGGAATGGGACGGCGGCTCCGCGGGAACGTCCACGAGCCTCACCACGCTCACGGCTTGGAATCCCGACATCGTCGCCACCACGGACCTCACCGACAAGATCCTCCGCATCGCGACGGCGAACTTCGATCCCGCCACCGTCACGACCACCACCGGCATCGGCAACATCCTCGTCGGCACCCTGCCGCAGGTCGGCGGCTTCGAGTTCGACAACACCGGTGGCTATTACCGACTGAACTTTGGCGTTCGACTGGTGCCCACCACTTCGACGACCACCACCACCGACCGGATAATCACGTTTTCCACCCCGGGCACGATCATCAAGGTGACCGGCAACGCCGCCGCCTCGATCCGCCGCTTCAGCACCAACGTGGGAGACTCCACCGGCGATCTGGCCACCATGATCGTGAACCTGAACTACGTCGGTTCGGGCACCATCAACGTCGAGGGCAACTCCACCTTCCTTTTCCAGGAGACCAAAATCACCGGCACCGGCGGGATCACCAAGACCGGACCGGGCACGCTCACGCTGGACTCCGGCGTTTTCGCCTCTCTCTCCGCTCCGCCCAACCTCACCGTCAACACCGTCTACAACGGCTCCACGTCCGACAACTACTCCGGCGGTCTTACCATTCTAGGCGGCGTGGTTTCGGTCGACTCGGTCAACCGCCTGCCGAGCTCCACGCTCAATAACGACGGCGTGACGCCCAACCCCGACGCCGTGGTAATCAACGGCGGCACCCTTCGCTTCTCCGGCGGCACCCTCGGCTCCAGCGTGAACCGCGGCTTCCGCGTCGGCGCCGCCATTGGAACGCTTGAAATCACCGCGACCAACACCCGGCTCATCGGCCCGTTCCGCGACGTCGTTGGCGAGGCCGGCGTTTTGGTCAAAACCGGCGCGGGCAATCTTTCCCTGGAAAACGCCTCCATCGGACACAGCGGCGGCACCCGTCTTCAGGTCGGCACGCTCACGCTAAACGGCGGCACCCTGGGCGCCGTAGGCGGGCTCGGCCTGACCGCCAGCGCCAACGTCACTCTGCGCGGCTACGGCACGATCAACGGCGCCTCATCCTTCGCCGACGGCGCCAATATCCAGCCCGGCACCTACGCCGCCAACGCCGTCACCGCCGCCGCCGGCAAGCTGACCTTCGTCAACAATCTCACGCTGGGCGACGTGCTCTACGCCTTCGATTTGGACACGCCCGCCGCCAGCGACCAGATCGCGGTTTCCGCCGGAGCCACGCTGAACATCGGAGCAGGACTGCTCGATCTTTCCTCCTTCACGTTCACCGCCGGGGCCGGCTTCGCGCCGGGGTTTTATCCGCTCATCGTGAGTGAATCGGCCATCGTCGGCAGCCTGGGGCCCGTCGTTTCCGGCACCTTGGGCAGCCAGCCGCTCGCCCTCGCATTCTCCTCCGATCGCCGCTCCATCGTCCTAACCGTCGGCAACCCATCCCTGCTCTCCGCCTGGCGACAGACCTATTTCGGCTCGCCCGACAACTCCGGCAACGGACTCGATTCCGCCGATCCTGATCAGGACGGCCTCTCCAATCTCGCCGAATACGCCCTCGGCGCACTGCCGCTGGTCGCGGACGCTTCGCCCGCGCCACGCGCGATCGTCTCAAACGGCCGCCTCGCGCTCACCTTTAATCGCGTGGCCGATCCCGCGCTGACCTACCGCGTGCAAGCGTCCGATACGCTCGCCGCCGATTCATGGACGGATGTCTGGACCAGCACCGGATCGGCCAACGTGGCCGGAACCGTCACGGCGGAAGACACCGAAACCCTTTCATCCCGCCCGCGACGCTTCCTTCGTCTGAACGTCACCTACTAGCACCACACCCCTTGCATGGCGTAGTTCCCCGCCATGCGAAGAGAACGCCTTTTGCGTATCCTAAAACAGAGTCTCTCACATTTTATGACCCAATCCACGCTTCGCGCCACTCTGCTGACCGCCGGACTCGCATTCGCGTCCGGAGCTCACGCCCAGATCAGCTACACCACGCCGGGATCAAACTACACGGAGTCATTTTCAAACGCGGGAGGCTGGGGCACGGGAACATTGTCGGCGACATTGGCCTGGACCAACAACAGCACAATTCCCGGTTGGTATGCGGCCTATTGGGCGAACGCCACCTCGACCGCGACCACGCCCTCATTGGTCATGCAGTCCAACGGCACCCAAAACACGTCCAACAGCCTCTACATCTATCGCACCACAACCGACCTTACGGATGGCGCGCTGGGCGCGTTTCCCATCAACAGTCAGACGGGAGGCGCGGCCAACGCAGGCGGAGTTTTCTATGGAGTGCGTATCGCCAACAACACTGGAATCACGCTCAGCACCTTCAGCCTGGCATACACGGCGGAAGTCTATCGCCTTTCCGCCAGCGCCGTGGCGAACCCCCTTACGGTATCGTATCAAGTAGGCGCCACGGATATTACCAGCGGCACTTGGACCTCCCTTGCCTCCTTGGCTTACAACACGCCGACGGGCGGAGCAACACTCGCGACCCTGGACGGCAACCTGGTGGCCAATAAAACCACAGTGTCTGGTTCCAACTTCAGCGTATCTTTGGCGCCCGGACAAGAGATCTGGTTCCGTTGGTATGACAATAACGACACCGGAACGGATAATGGCTTCGGCATAGACAACGTCACGTTCTCCGCCATCCCCGAGCCCTCCTCTTTCGCCTCTTTAGCCGGCCTCGGCATTCTCGGCGTCGCGGCACTTCGCCGCCGTCGCGCCTGATCGATCCTTTCATCCCCTATGCCGCGCCCCTCCGGCTTTGCCGGAGGGGCGTTTTGTTTTCCCAGGCTGGAGCCTTAAGCAACCGACGCGATTGCTCGCCCGCCCTGGCCCGTTCTTCGGCGGTTCCTCGCCTAGTAGCCCATCGCCGTGTTTGAACGACGCTGATCGGCGTAACCCTTCCGACGCCCATCGGGCAGGATCTCCACCGCGTTCATGCCGCCGAAGGATTCTGTCTCGGCGTCGGTCCCGTCCTTCCATCCATAGCGCTCCCGAAGCGCCTCGGCGACGCGATAGTCGGTTTCGCGTTCGGTCTCGAAACGATCCTCCGCCTGCCCGGCGCGCCGCGTAACCGGATGAAACCGCGGAGCCGAGATCGCCTCCTCCAAAGAACGGCCAAACATAAGGTAATCGGTGGTCACCTGCACCATCGCGCTCGGGATGCGGCTCCCGCCCGGCAGGCCCAGCGCCGCCACCAGACGTCCGTCCCGCACGATCACGGCGGGCGAAATCGTCGTTCTCGGACGGCGCCCGGGTTTCACCTCGTTGGGATTGCCGGAACTGCGGTTAAAATTGCTCAGACTGTTGTTCAACACCACGCCCGTCCCCGGCGGCACGATCCCGGAGCCGAAGTGGTTGCTCTGCGACTGGGTGGCGCTGACCACGTTGCCATCCTTGTCCACCACCACGAAATGCGTCGTCTCGGCCGCGAAGGCCTCAAAATTATCGTCCTCGGCGGTCCAGGCCGCGACCGGCTCCGACTTCGCCGTCGCCTGGCGGCGAAGCTCCGCCAGACTACGCTCCACCAAGAGGCTCTCCCAGGCCCCGCGCGCATCTTCGCGATCGCCCAACACTTCGCGGCAGGCCGCGTCGGCCTCCAAATACACTCGCATCACCTGATTCAAAGCCTCGGGCCTCAGCACCGAATCGCCGGGCAGCCGCAAGCCTTCGAGCGCCGCCAGCGCTAGCAGATACACACCCCCGCCCGAGACCGGCGGCGGCGCGGAATAGATCTCCATGCCGCGAAACCCGACCTTAAGCGGCGCGGCAACCCGCGCCCTATACTTTGCCAGATCATCCGACCGGATCGGACTGCCCGCCTCGTGCAGCGCCGCCACCATCGCTTCCGCGACCGGCCCTTGGTAGAATCCGTCGGTCCCGCGCTCGGCCACCGCGCGAAGCGTCCGGCCCAGGTCGGCGTTTACCAGCCGGCTTCCCGCCTCGGGCACGTGTCCGCCGGGCGAATAAATCCTGCCC
>JAIXVY010000518.1 GCA_027482505.1 Opitutaceae bacterium
AGATTGGGCGGGGATCTTGGGCGACCAAATGACGCACCGAGGCCAAGGTGAGCGCGCCACCTCCGGCGCCAGCGTCTATCAGACGCCAGTGCTGAAGCGGGCGCTGAAAAAACGATGCGACGAAATCGGCAAGTGCGGGCGGAGTGAAAAACTGCCCGAGTTCACGTTTCTCCGCCTCGGCTTTGGGGGGAGAAAGCGTCGCGCGTTTGTCGGCGAGTGCGGGCGAAACCATGAAGGCACTTTTTTCCGATGCCGAAGGATGGCAAGGATGGGTTGCCCCAAGAACGTCAATCCATCTGGAACGCGAGGGTTGAAAAGGGGCCCAGAATGCGCCTTTTCGGCGGGTTCATGTCACTCGATACCGTCGGACAGCGTTGCGTCAGTGAACGAGAGCCCGAGCTGGGGCTGGGAATCGTCGCGGAAATCGACCGCGCGCGGGTGACGATCGAGTTTCCCGCCACGCGGGAGCGGCGCATTTACGCCCGCGGCACTCCTGTGCTGAAGCGCGTGCGTTTCGGGGTGGGGGAGAGCGTCGCGGCACGCGATGGCTCGGGCTTCGCCATCGAGGAGGTCGTCGAGGAGGGAGCGCTGCTCGTTTATGTCGGCGGCGGGAAACGGGTCCGCGAGGACGTCATCTCGGACGTGACCAGCGTGGGCTCGCCGGCGGAGCGGCTGATGTCGGGCCAGGCCGATCCTTCGGAGGTCTTCGATCTGCGGCTGCGCACCTTGCGCGCGCAGGCTCGGCTGCGTCAGTCGGAGGTGCGTGGCTTCCTCGGCGGGCGCATCGATCTGATCCCGCATCAATTTTACATCCTGCACGAGGTCTCGAACCGCCAGATCCCGCGCGTGCTGCTCGCGGACGAGGTGGGCCTGGGCAAGACGATTGAGGCCTGCTTGATCCTGCAGCGTCTGCTCACGACGGGACGCGCGAGCCGGGCGCTGATCCTCGTGCCCGAGGCCTTGATGCACCAGTGGTTCGTGGAGCTGCTGCGGCGCTTCAACCTGTGGTTCACCCTCTTCGACGAGCAGCGCTGCCTCGATTGCGAGGCGGCCGAGCCGGAGAAGAATCCGTTCCTGTCGGCTCAGCTCGGACTGGCGGCGACGACCTGGCTGGCGGGCGACGAAAAGCGCGCGGAGCAGGTCGTGGCGGCGGGCTGGGATCTGGTGATTGTGGACGAGGCGCATCATCTCGGCTGGACGCCCGGGCAGGGCGGCGAGCCGGCGATGGCGAGCGCGGAGTATGCGCTGGTGGAGAAGCTGGCGGCGAAAGCGCCGGGCTTGTTGCTGCTCACCGCGACGCCGACGCAGCTCGGGCAGGCGGGGCACTTCGCGCGGCTGCGGCTGCTCGATCCGAATCGCTACGACCACTACGAGAGCTTTCTCGAGGAGTCGGAGAACTACGCGAAGGTGGCGGGCGTCGCGGAGAAGCTGGTCGAGGGCAAGGCGCTGACGGCGCGCGACCAGAAGACGCTGACGGAGATTTTTGATGCGGATCCGGAGCGGCTCACCGAGTTGCTGGGCGCGATGGACGCGGCCAAGCCGGGCGCGCGCGAGGACTTATTGCGCACGCTGCTCGACCAGCACGGCACGGGGCGGGTGGTGTTTCGTAACACGCGCGCGGCGATGAGCGGTTTCCCGAAGCGGAAGTATCTCGCGGCACCGGTGGAGGGCGCGACGCCGACCCTCTTGGAGCGCATCGCGCGCGAGCTGGAGGCGGAGGAAGGCGGCGACATCTCGGCCATCCGTTACCAATTCAAGGACGACCCGCGCATCGATTGGTTGGTGGAGTTTTTGAAGAAAGCATCGCCGACGAAGGTGCTGCTGATCTGCCGCTCGGAGCGAAAGCTCCTGGCGATCGAGGCGGCGATCAAGGACCGGGTGAATTTCAAGATCGGGCTTTTCCACGAGGGGCTGCCGCTGGTGCAGCGCGACCGGCAGGCGGCGTGGTTTGCCGAGCCGGACGGCGCGCAGGTTTTGCTCTGCTCGGAGATTGGCAGCGAGGGTCGCAACTTCCAGTTCGCGCATCATCTGGTGCTCTGGGACCTGCCGCTCAATCCGGGCGTGGTGGAGCAGCGCATCGGGCGTCTGGACCGCATCGGGCAGACGGAGACGATCAAAGTCCATGTGCCCTACGTGGTGGGCGGCGCGGACGAGTGCGTGGCGGAGTGGTATCACCGCGGGCTGGGCGCGCTGGAGGCGCCGCTGCAGGCGGGCGATGATTATCACGCGGCCTTCAAGGACCGGCTGCTCGCGCTGGCGATCAACTGCGTGGACTCGAAAAAGCGCACCACGCCGAAGCAGCTCGAGGCGCTGGTGAAGGAGACGCAGGCCTTCCATGCCGCGCTGACGGAGAAGTTGAAGAAGGGGCGCGATCGCCTGCTGGAGCTGAACTCCTTCGACCGCGAGGTGGCGGAGCGGGTCATCGAAAAAGTGCGCGCGGCGGACGAGTCGCCTTTCTTGGAGCGTTTCCTTGGCGAGTTGCTCGACCACTTCGGGGTGCGGGTGAAGGAGCACGAGGAGGGCGATGTGACGCTCGACGCGAGCCACGCCTACGTGGAGGGCTTTCCCTCGATCCCGCGCGACGGCATGCTGGCGACCTACGACCGGGCGCGGGCGATCGCGCGCGAGGACATCCGTTTCCTCTCGGCGGATCATCCGCTGGTGCAGGACACGATCGATCTCCTGATCGACTCGCCGGCGGGCACCACGGCCTTTTGCACGCTGGAGGCGAAGCAGCCGAATCTCTTGCTCGAGGCGGTCTTCGTGCTCGAGGCGGTGGCGGATGCGAAGTGGCAGGTGGACCGTTTCCTCGCGCCGACGCCGGTGCGGGTGCTGCTCGACATCCACGGCAAGGACCTGACGGATGATGAAGACGCGGATGGCTGGATGGACGAGCTCGAGGACGCGCCGTTGCCGCAGTTCTTGGCGAAGCCGGGCTTTAACGGGCACCTGTTGAAAAACATGGTCGATGCCGCGACGGCGCAGGCGACCGAACGGGCGAAGACCACGAAGCAGGCGGCGCGCGAGGCTGCGGCGGCGGCGCTGACCGCGGAGCTGCAGCGACTGGTGGATCTCTCGAAGGTGAACGACCACGTGAGCCAGAAGGAGATCGAGCTGGCCAAGCGTCAGGTGCTGCAAACTCGCACCGCGATCGAGCAGGCGCGACTGCGGCTGGACTCCCTAAGGATGATCGTGATGGGGGCCTGAAGCTTAAACCGCAGATTACGCAGATGGGCGCAGATCTCTGAATGGCTTGATCACAGATAAACGCAGATAGAGAGGCTTCCCTTATCTGCGTTCATCTGCGTGATCTGCGGTTTGATCGGATCCGAGTTTTTATCTGTGTGAATCCGTGTGTTCTGTGGTTAATCCTCCGAAATTTATGACGCTTACCCTCGTTGTCCTGGCCGCCGGCATGGGCTCCCGCTACGGCGGGCTGAAGCAGATCGACCCGATGGGCCCGAGCGGGGAGACCGTTCTCGACTACACGGTGCACGACGCGGTGCGGGCGGGGTTCGGGCGCGTGCTCTTCATTATCCGCCGCGATTTCGCCGACGCGTTCAAGGCCTCGGTGGGCGGGCGCTTCGAGGGCAAGATCGAGGTCGACTACGCCTTTCAGCAGCTCGACATGCTGCCTTCCGGCCACGCCGCGCCCGCGGGTCGCGAAAAGCCCTGGGGCACGGGACACGCGGTGTGGTGCGCGCGCGAGCAGTTGCACGGTCCCTTCGCGGTGGTGAACGCGGATGATTTTTACGGCGCGGGCTCGCTGCGGGCGCTGGCCGATTTTCTGCGCGCGGAGGCGGCGGGCGTGCCGACCTACGCGATGGTGGGCTTTCCCCTCGGCAACACGCTTTCGGAAAACGGCGCGGTGTCGCGCGGCGTGTGCACGGTGGGCGCAGACGGCGTTCTGAAGAACATCGAGGAGCACACGGGCATCCTCGCGAGCGAGGTCGGGGCGGGGAGACGCTACGATCCCGCCACGCCGGTCTCGATGAATTGCTGGGGCTTCGACGCGCGCGAGTTTTTGCCCCAGCTCGACCAGATGTGGCGCGAGTTTTTCGCGGCGCGCGGGACCGAGCCGAAGGCGGAGTTTTACCTTCCGGCCGCGGTCAACGGCCTGGTGCAGACCGGCGCGGCGCGGGTGAAGGTGCTGCCCACGACGGACAACTGGTTCGGCGTGACGTATCGCGAGGACAAGCCGCACGTGCAGATGGCGCTGGCCGCGCTGGTGGCGCAGGGTGCGTATCCCTCGCCGCTGTGAACGGAGATTACCGCAGATGACGCAGAGGGCGCAGATGATCGGATTTTCTAACCACAGATTTCACGTGTAGGCACAGATGACGGGTCTTTTATCTGCGCGCATCTGCGGAATCTGCGGTCAAATCATCAGTTTGTTTTATCTGTGTGAATCTGTGTGATCTGTGGTGAAACCGCCTTCTTTCTAGCGAACATGCCTGCGCTGACTTTCTCTCATCCCAAAGCCGATGTGTTTGTGCCCGCGGGCGGGGACGCGTCGGCGGCGCTGGCGCGGGTGTCGCATCTCTGCGTCGCGGCGCATCAGGACGACATCGAGATCCTGGCCTACGACGGCATCTGCGATTGTCTCGAGTCGCCCGCGACGCGCGCTTTCGGCGGCGTGGTGGTGACGAATGGCGCGGGCTCGCCGCGAAGCGGCCCCTATGCGGCTTTTAGCGACGAGCAGATGCAGGCGAAGCGGCGTGAGGAGCAGCGCGAGGCGGCCCGGCTCGGCGGTTACGCGATCCAGATCCAGCTCGCGCACCCGAGCGCGGAGGTGAAGCGGCCGGGCCATTCCGGCGTGGCGGCGGACCTGGCCGCGATTTTCGGCGGCTGCTCGCCCGAGGTGGTCTATCTGCACCAGCCGGCGGACAAGCACGACACGCATGTGGCGGTGTTGCTGCGCTGCCTGGAGGCGCTACGCGCGCTGCCGGCGGCCCGCCGTCCGAAGCGCGTGCTCGGCGCGGAAGTGTGGCGCGACCTCGACTGGCTGGTCGACGCGGACAAGGTCGCGCTCGACAGCGGACGACGTCCCGAGCTCGCGGCCGAACTGCTCAAGATCTTCGATTCTCAGGTCGCGGGGGGCAAACGCTACGACCTTGCCGCTCTGGGCCGCAGGCTGGCGCACGCGACTTTCCACACCTCGCACGCGACCGACCGGATCGCCGGCATCACTTGGGCGATGGACCTCACGCCGCTGGTCGAGGATCCGACGCGCGACCTCGCGGACTACGCGCTCTCCCATATCGATCGTTTGCGCGCGGACGTCGCGGCCCGGCTGGCTCGTTTTGCCTGAACAAGCGCCGGCGAGTCCGCTTGGGGTTTGCGCCTAGGTCGCGCGGCGGTTTGCTCGCGGCATGAAGTGGTGGCGCAGAATCGCGGCGGGGTTGTTTTTGGCCGGAGGCGTAGCCCCGGCCCTGGCCGCCGGCCTGGCGTGGTGCGAGCTTGTGACCAGCGGAGCGCCGACGGATCTGGCGCCCTTCTACGAACGCACGCTGGGATGGACGGCGGAGAAAACCGGTCCTAACGCCCTCGATGCGGTGATCTTTAAGCGCGGCGGCCGGCCGG
>JAIXVY010000517.1 GCA_027482505.1 Opitutaceae bacterium
AGCAGGTTTATTTCGCCTTGAGCAAAGATGGCAGAAATTGGCGGGCCCTGAACAAATCTGCTCCCGTGCTGGTGAGCCAAATCGGCGAAAAAGGCGTGCGCGACCCCTACCTGCTGCGCGCGCATGGAGAAGAAAAATTCTACCTCATCGCGACCGACCTTTCCATCAACCTGAACCCTGAATGGAAGCGCGCCGCCCAGGCGGGCAGCCGCTCGATCATGATCTGGGAATCGACCGATTTGGTGAAATGGACCGAGCCTCGCCGCGTAGAAATCGCCGCCAAGGACGCGGGCTGCACCTGGGCGCCGGAAGCCGCCTACGACGAAGAAACAGGCGATTACCTGGTTTTCTGGGCGTCCACCAATCGAAGCGATAATTTCGCGAAATTCCGCATCTGGGCGGCGCGCACGCGCGATTTCAAAACCTTTGGCGAGCCTTTCATCTACATTGATCGGCCACACGCGGTCATCGACACCACCATCATCCGCGACGGCGACCGCTACTACCGCTTCACCAAGGACGAAAAGAAACGCGCCATCCTCCTCGAAACGGGCGAAAAGCTCGTGGGCGAGTGGCGCGAGGTGGCCGGATTCACCCTGGCTAATTTGATCGGCTACGAGGGTCCGCAATGCTATCTGGTCGAGCCTGGCACGGAAGGCCGCCCGCCGGTTTGGGGCCTGATTCTAGACCACTACAGCAAAGGGGCGGGATACCAGCCCTTCGTCACCCACGACCTGGCCTCGGGAAACTTTGAACCGGGCAAAGGCTTTACCTTCCCCTTTCGCTTTCGTCACGGCTCCGTGCTGACACTCACCGCCGAAGAGTATCGCCGTCTCGATAAAGCCTACGGCGCCTCTAGCCACTGAGACGGGACGGACGGGCGATTTGGACAAAAGAGCCGCGAAATTGCCCGCGGCGGCGCCGCATTGGCGACCAAGGTCGGCTGACAACGCGCACCCTGCGCGGCAGCATCGCCCTCGCGGGTCGTGTAGGCGCAAGGCAGGCTACGATGGTGCGCCGCCAAGCGGGTGGAGGGAGGCACCCGCCAAGGCTCCGATCTCGGCAATCGTCGCTCCCGCGCGACGGAGCAGGAACCTGCCTGCAAGGGCCCTGCACGAGACCTCCCCCACCCTGCTACCAAGCACGACGTTGCTTTCGCGCAGGCAGCTTGGAAAAAGGTGGGGATGAGCGGATCGCCGCGCGGTTGATTACCCCCTGCCGACTCCACGGAAGAATCGAGGCAGAGGCACGCCGTCGCTTTCGGAGCGGATTGTGACGCATCTTGAAAAACCATCCGCGACGGACGGATTCGCGCGGGCGGCCGATTGCCCACCGAAAAAGACCCGACGCAACGCTGCACGACGAGTCGTCCGATTATTCGCGAGGCGATTCACGAACTGAAAACTCGCTTCGCCTGTCCTTGGAGCGGTATGGCGCCTTGCGCGGCGAATCCGAGGCCTACGATGAACTTCTCGATCGTCAGTTTGTAGTGGAGGCCCACTACATTCGGCGCATTGTCCAACCCGCCGCGCTATAGGCCAGAAAACGTCTGGCCGGGCACTTGGAGCACATGGAGCAAGCCAGGCACGACCTTCGCGCCTACGGAAGCGCGGGTCTGGCTTTTCACTTCAAGATCGTGAAGGGAGCGGGCAACGACCTCTTCGTGACGATTTATCGCGGACTCATACCGAGCTTGGGCGAACGCTGCGCAAGGACGACCTACACCAACGTGGAGTTGACGAAACACACCTTGGTCGATCACCGGGCCCTCAATGCCGCGGTGCAAACCCTCGACGAAGAGGCCGCCGTCCGCCGCCGGAGCGAACATATCAACTGGTCGCGAATGCACATGCATGAGATCCTGCTGGGGACTCGGATTCAGCGGAAAACATCCAACACGGGGAGCCGGCGAAAATAGGCCCACAACGTCATCGCGCCGGATCAACGGGGATACCAGGCGAGCGCCTTCGCCACGAGGCACGAAGCCGACCGAGGCGCCGCGAACCCGGTAATCGCTGCGTCCGCTGCCCGGGGCAGCCCCTGCCTTGCTAGCCTGTCCGCCCCGCAACCAGCGGTTTATCCCAAACGCGGAAAGCAGAGCGTTACCGATGCGGTGTGGCCGCCCGCTTCGCTTTTCGACGAGAGGCGGGGAAACTGGTGCCCGGGACAGGGATCGAACCTGCACGCCTTACGGCAAGGGCTTCTAAGACCCTCGTGTCTGCCATTCCACCACCCGGGCGGGAGGTTGCAGTGGAGCGAAAGCGTTACCCGCGCCGACTCGCAAGCGCCGATTCCGCGTTTAAGCGGAAGCTTCGCTGGACTGCTTCGCGCGCGTCTTGCCCTTTGCGGAGGGCTTGGAGCTAAACGGCATCGCGGTGTGAGTCTCGGTTTCCACCTGAGGCTCGAGTTCAGGATGCAAAGTCGCTCGCACCAGACGACGTAAATTGCGCGAAGAAATGCGAAGATTCACCGTCAGTCTCCAAAAACCACGATTGGCGGGGTGATGGGCAAACTCCTCGGACTCGAAAGCAAACTCCCGAAAACGCCTGAGCCGCGCGACATTCCTCACGAAATCGATATCCGCCGCGAAATGATCGTTCCAGAGCATGCGCACGAACGGAGCCAGCAAACGCGCATGAGGATACAGGCTGCGATTCAAAACGACCGCCTCGTATTCTTCGGGCTTGAGGCCGTTTTGCTCACAATACAGCTCCGCAAAAGTCTTCTCGGTCATGGGGGGTATGGGGAATAACTAAAAATGCGCTGCAAGGGGCAATGGGGAGGTTGCCACAATTTTTACACTACTGAATCACTCCTGTTACCACAATCGACAATCCATCGCCCAAGCTACGCATTATCAGGTAGGGCCATGAAAGAAACAGGGGCCGGCGCCCGGATGGGCGACTCCCGCCTTAACGTCCGAACAACTGCTCGATCACCGTCACGAGATCGTCGTCGGCCACCGGTTGGCCGCGCGATATTTTCACCAATTGCCTGCCACGATTCGCCCGCAGGCGCTCCATGTCCGCTTCGACGATGCGCACTTCGCCGCGCCGCAGATCCGCGACATCCGCCGCGGCCAGCCTGCGCAGGCGCAAAGGCACGCCCGTGACGCTCAGCTCGACCTCCCAGCCCGCCCCAGGCGGCGGGGCGCCCTCGGCCAGCAAAACAGGATAACGCCGCGCGTAGTCCGGCTCCGTGGCGCGCGCCACGCGCGCACGGACCGCCACGGGCTCGGCCGCAAACACCTCCGCGAGCCGCAAAAGTCCGCCGGCCCGCCGACGCTCGTAAAACGAGAGCGGATCGAGGCCCATCAGGTTCATGCCGTTCCACAGGCCGTGTTCATTGGGGCTGCCAAAGCCCCTCGCCTTATACCAATCCTGAAACCGGTCGGTCATGCGCACGCCGATTTCGAAATGCAGATGCGCCCGCTCGCGAGGAATGGAATATCCGCCGGCGCTGCGCCCCATCACGCCCAACGATGCACCCGCCGCCAAAACTTGACCCGCGCGCAGCCCGGGCTCGATCCGCGCCAAGTGGGCGTAGAGGGTGTAGACCGCCGGACTTTGGTCGGGATGCTCCATCACGACGTAACGACCATAACTGCTCGCACCCTCGCGCGCGCTGACATGGCGCACCACGCCGGCCATGGCCGCGCGGATTTCGTCGAGCGCCTCGCCCTTGGCGTCGCGCTCGCGGGGAAAAAGATCGATTCCCTCGTGAAACTGCCGCCCTCCGCTGCGAACGCTGCCAAAAAGGCCCGAGCGCAATTCCCCCGAGGCGGTGGGCTGGATAAACTCCTCCAATCCGCCGCCGCGCATGTAGACGTCGTGCGGCGTGGGCCAGACCAGCTCCACCGGCCGGGGAGCCTTCGCGACCGGCGCGGTCGCTTTCTTCTCCGAATCGGCCGGCCGCTCTTGGCCGCAACCGACCAGGCCCGCGAAAAACGCGATCGCCAGAATCGCGCGCCCCACCCTGCCGATCATCATTTCTGTTTGTTTTCGAGCTCCTTGCGGGCGTCCTTCGAGGTCTTGGTGATATTCTTGGCCAACTCCGCCAACTCCGACTCGGGGGCCTCCACGTAGGTCACGAAATAACCTTGGGTAAGGGGCGCCTCGATAAGGCGGGCGCCGAGGGGAATGCCATTTA
The DNA here is from genome assembly GCA_027482505.1 of Opitutaceae bacterium. Taxonomy (GTDB): domain Bacteria; phylum Verrucomicrobiota; class Verrucomicrobiia; order Opitutales; family Opitutaceae; genus IMCC26134_A. The sequence goes on from JAIXVY010000517.1 coordinate 4,150, forward strand.
CGGTGGTCACGATACGCTTGCCCTGGGCAGGAACCGTGGTGCGGAAAAGATCGCGCGTGGCCGCGGGGGTGAAGCTGAAGGCCAGGCTCTTGCCAAACTCGTTGTCCACGACTTCGCAGTTCTCGATGTCATACTCGGTGAACTTCGATTTGGGCTCGACCGTGATCGCCACGCCGCTGCGGGGCAGACGCGCCACCACGCCGCCCGCAGGGGAATCGGCCTCGATCAGGAAACGGGCCACGGAAACCGGATAATCTTTCTTCGAAGTGGAGTTGCAGCCCGCGAAAGCGAGCGCGAGGAGGCCGAGCAGGGTGACGGAAAGCAGGCGGAAAAGGCGCATATCCGAAACTGCTACGCATGATTACGCGTTGGCAAGCCCCGTGAACCCCGGGTTCACGCCCGCAGCGCCGGCAACCGGTCGCGGTGCCGCCGCAAAAGCGGGGCAAGGGCGAGGGCGTCCCAATAACGCCGCCAGAACTTGCGCGGGCTGGAGAGCAGACGCAGCAGCCAGCCGAGCATGAAGCGATCCGCCCACGGCGGTATGTTGGCCTGGCCTCCGGTGAGGAACGCGATCGCCGCGCCGAGGCAAAGGATGCCCGGGCGGTAGGAAAGCCGCTCGCGCAGCCCGCAACCGAGCCTCTCCTGCACCCCCCCGCCGATGGCCAGCATGACCACGCGGGGCCGGCGCGCCTCGATCCTCGCCAGCAGCTCCTCGTCGTGGATGGGGCCCGGCTTGTAGTGGGGGGCCAGATACGTGTCCGCCTCCGTGACCGCGAAGCCCTGCGCGCGCAGCCAGGCGAGGTTGCGCGCCGATTCCTCCGCCGAGGGCATCACCCAGAAAATCGCGCCCGGCTTCTTCAGGTCCTCGCGCGCCAGCACCGCGCGAATGAGCTTCAGGCCGGAATGGCGCGGCAATTTTTCGCCGGCGAAGAGGCGCCAGAGCAGCACCATGTAGCCCGAGTCCGTGATCGCGAGATCGGCCGTCGTGAGCGCCTCGCGATACGAGGGGGATTTCACCAAATCGACCGCCAGACCCGGCGCGGAAGGAGCGACCACCAGGCCGCCGGAGATCGCGCGCTCCGTAGCCTCGTCGATCGTGCCGACGAAGAAATCCACCCCGAGGATGCGACGAAGGGGCGGAGACGCGACCGGGGAAGACGACGACACGGGCGTGGACATGCCCGCCACCCTGCAACGTTCGCGGCGCGTCCGTAAACGCCGAAAAACGACCCCGCCTACTCCGCCAGCAGGCCGAGCTGGGCGGGATCGACGCGCGTCGCGAGCAGCTTGCGCAGAAAAGTTTCCCTGTGCTCCGGGCAGCGCCCCAGGCGCAGGACCGCCTCGCGATGCTCCTCCGTGCCGTAGCCCTTGTGCGTGGCGAAGCCGTAGCCGGGATACCTCGAGTCCAGCTCGGTCATCATCCGGTCGCGCTGCACCTTCGCGATGATCGAGGCCATCGCGATGCACAGCGAACGCGCGTCGCCCTGCACCACGCCTTGGTGCGGATACGGAAAATTCTTCAACGGCAGGCCGTCGATGAGGATGCGCGCCTGGGACGGAGGACGAAAGGCCGCCACCTCCTCGGGCGAGGAAAACAGGTCCGGCTCGCGCGGCGGCGGCGCGAAAGCAGTCGGCGGGTAGATGCCCTCGAGCGCGCGACGCATGGCGAGCTTGGTCGCGCCGAGGATGTTCTCCGTCTCGATCTCCTGCACCGAGGCCGTGCCAAACTGCGCGTGGATGTGCCCCTCGCCCGCCAGGGCCTCGAAATCCAGATAAAGCGCGTCGCGCTCGGCCGGGGCGATCTGCTTCGAATCGTTGATGCGGCGGGCGTTTTCATCCGCCCAGCGGCTTTCCAAAAAAGAGCGCGTGACCAACACCGCCGCGGCCACCACCGGACCGGCGAGCGCGCCGCGGCCGGCTTCGTCCACCCCGATCAGCTCGGGGTGCTCCTGAAGCTGCTTCAGGTCGAAGCCTCGGAGCTGGCGGCGTTTGGAGGACATTGTTTCAATCGCATCGAAAGCGGGTGAAGCGGGCGAGGGTCAAGCTCAGGAGCCCCACTCCTTTTTTGGCGGAGGCGGGCGGAGCGGCAGTTCGTCGAGTTTGCCCGCTTCGCTCACCACCTCGTAGGCGGTGCGGAAGTGCAGCTTGGCGTAGTCGCGCAGAGCGTCGGCGCCGAAACGCTTGATGATCTCGTGGGCCTGGATCTTCACCGCCGCGCTCGCTCCCTTTTGCAGCGGTTCGCCGAAGCGGCGCGAGAGCGCGACCATCTGCCGCACGTATTCGGCGCGCGCCACGATCGAGGCGGCGGCGACCACCGGGTCCTCTTCCGCCTTCGTGCGCATGCGCAACTCGAAGCCCGTCACACCCAGCTTCGTCAGCTCGCGCTGCACCAGCGGATCCTCGGTGAACTGGTCGAGCAGCCCCCAGGGAACCTGTTTTTCCGCCAGGGCGTCCTGCAGGGCCCGCGCATGCTGAAAGGCCAGGATCTGGTTCTGACTGCGAAACCGCGTCCCCATGAGGCTGTTGTATTGGCGCATGTCACGCGCCTGGATCACCTTCACCACCACGCCGTGGGTGCCGCGGATGATCTTGTCGAGCTCGAGGATGCGCGACTCGGTCATCTTTTTCGAGTCCTGCGCGCCGGCCGCGCGCCAGGCCTCGATCATGCTTTTCGAACCGATGACCGTGGCCGCGATCAGCGGCCCGAAAAAATCGCCTTTGCCCGACTCGTCGCAGCCCGCATGGGTCTCGAACCAGTCGGGATGCAGCACCTCGTCGTAGCCTAGTTTCGCCGCGCCCGTGATCTCGGGCTCGATAACCATGGTGACAAACTCCTCCGTGCCCTTGCCGGCGATGACCACCTTCTTGCTCTCGTAGCCGGTCACGTTGACCTTGGCCGCCTCGTTGCGGAAGGCGAAGCGGGCGTAGGCCACGTCAAAACGCTCCCAGCCGCGGGCAGCCAGGAGCCTGCCCAGCTTGTCGAGCTGCTCGTCGGTGACTTTCAGCGTGTAGCTGGCGAGCTTCTTGGGCGCGTCGGGATCGGCGGCGGGTTTCTTGGGCATTCGAGGATGCGCGGGATTTCGTCACGGAAGCGGGCGAAAGGACAAAACGAATCTCGCTTTGTCGTCCGCGATTTTCTGTGCCTCCTGTTCGCCCCGTGGCCGCCGCCAAAGCCCTCATCGCCTCCGCCCCCGAGTTCCAAGCCGCCCTTCTTGGCTGGTATCGCGCGCACCGCCGTCGCCTGCCCTGGCGCGAGGAGCCGTCGCTCTACAAGACGGTGGTGAGCGAATTCATGCTCCAGCAGACGCAGGTGAAGACCATGCTGCCCTACTTCGCGCGCTGGCTCGACGCCCTGCCCGGTTTCCCCTCGCTCGCCGCCGCCTCCGAGGAGGAGGTCGTAAAGCTCTGGGAAGGGCTTGGCTACTACACCCGCGCCCGCAATCTTCACAAGCTGGCCCGCGCCTTGGTCGCCCTGCCCGAGATGCCGCGCACCCGAGACGCCTGGCTGGAACTGCCCGGCATAGGCCCCTACACCTCCGCGGCGATCACCAGCATAGCCTTCGGCGCACCGGCTGCCGTGGTCGATGGCAATGTCGTGCGCATCCTGGCGCGACTCGCCGCGGACGGCACCGCCTGGCGCGACACCACGTCCGCGGGCAAAGACCTCACTCCGCTCGCCGATGCCCTGCTCAACCACGCCGAGCCCGGCGATCACAACCAGGCGATGATGGAACTGGGCGCCACGGTCTGCACGCGGCACAATCCCCTCTGCACGGTTTGCCCGGTGCGCGCTTTCTGCGCCGCCTGCCGCGCAGGCGAACCGGAGGCCTATCCCAAACTTGCCGCGAAGGTCATCGAGGCCCGCACCGTCGTGCGCGCCTGGTGCCGCCGCGCGACGGACGGGGCCTTGCTGCTCCACAAGACCGACTCCTCCGCGCGTCGCCTCGCCGGCCAGCATGAGTTGCCCTCCGCGGAGCACCTGGGGCTCGATCCCTCCGCGCTCGCGCGCAAAGACACGCTGCTCGCCACGAAAAAACGCGGCATCACCCGCTTCTCCTTCACCGAGCCAATCCACGCGCTCGAACCGGCCGGCCTGCCCCGCCCGATTTCGACCGGTCTGGTTTGGGTCGCCCCCGCGGAACTTGACGGCGTGCTCATGTCGGGGCCCCACCGGCGCTGGGTGCGCGAGTTGATCGCGCGGGCTTGAAGAGGGCCCGACCTAGAAAAGTCGTCAGGCCCGGCCGAAACGACGCTCGAGAAGCTCCTCGACGCGCGCCTTGGAGGAAACGACCTCCTCGGTCGTCACGCGCGGGCTGAGTTCAAGGGTGAGGAGGTGGTTCGAACGCCAGAACTCGCTCACCATTTCAAAATCTATGCGCCCGGAGCCTATGGCCTGGTGGTCTTTGCCCGCCTCGGAGACGTCGTGGAGGTGAAAGCCCAGCAACCGCTCCGCGTTGCGCTCCAGTTGAACGCGATGGTTCAGCAGTCCCATGCCTTGCTTGATGTCGGCATGGCCGGTGTCGTGCCAGTAACCGCAGGGCGTGTCCGCGGGAAGGGAGGCAAACAGGGAGGGAAAATCATCGTCGACGGGCAGTTCGTCGAATTTTTCGCGATTCTCGCAGCCCAAGGCCACTCCGCGCTCCTTCGCGTAGGCGGAGATCTCCGCCAGGCTGGCCTGCACCTGGCTCCAAAAAGGCGTCATCCGCACGCGCAGTTTCTCGCACGCTTTGCGCAACACCGCGGCATACTCCGCGTCGCCCGCCGCGGCGGCCCCCGGATTCTTTTGCAGGTAGGCGTAGACCTTTCTGCCGGGGTGGAACAAAAAGAATTTCACGCTGCCCAGATGCAGCACGACCACCCGCGACTTCACCTGCGCCGCGAAATCGATCGAGCGCTTGGTGTGGCGAAGCCACTGCTCATGCTCGCGAGTCTCGCTTTGGGAAGGCTCGAAAAGATTGGGCGCCGCCTGGGTGATTCCCGCGGGCAGGGGACAGAAATTGTGCGTCGAGCTGATCTGGATCACGCCCTCCTCGACGGCTTTGAGGATGCCCGGCACGAGCACGATGCGAATACCGTGGCTAAGCTCCGCGTGCGTGAAGCCGAGCGAGGCGATTTCATGCAGCATCGCGTAACCGTCGTGATGACGGAACGAATTCCAGCAGGTCGATAGGGCTAGGGTCGGCTTCAAGGCAACGGACTGGGCCGCCAACGCAAACGCGCGGCGCGACGCCCGCAACACGGAATAAAAAAAACCGCGCGAGCGTGAGACGCTGGCGCGGTTGCGTTCGGGCCGCCTGCGCGGCGGCTCGATTGACTTTTTACTCCGCGTAGCGGCGACGCAGCATCTGGGTGAAGGCCTGGACCTTCTCCTTGCGGCGGCGGCGCTCGGTGGGCTTCTCGTAGTAGCGCTTCGCGCGGACATCCTTGATGATATTCTCGCGCTCGAGCTTCTTCTTTAGACGGCGCAGGGCGCGGTCGACGGGCTCGTTTTTGCGGATTTTGATCTCGATGGGCATGGTGAAAGGGACGGTTCGGAGTGGGAAAAAGTTAAGAAGCAACCGGTCGCAACGGGCTCCGTCAACGGCTTTTTTGCCCCGCGCCGCGGAACGGCGTTTTCCCCGCTTGCCGCATCCGCCCGCCCCACTCTCCTTCACCCACCGTGTCGATCGCCGCATCCGATTTCGTCCACCTCCACGTCCACACCGACTACAGCCTGCTCGACGGCGCCTGCAAAATCGACCGCCTGATGAAGCGCACGGTGGAGCTCGGCCAGCCCGCCGTCGCGCTCACCGACCACGGCAACATGTTCGGCGCCATCGAGTTTTTCAACGCCGCCAAGTCCAACAACCTCAAGCCGCTCGTCGGCTGCGAGCTCTACGTCGCCCCGGGCTCACGCCTTGAAAAATCAGGCAAATCCGAGGACGGCAAAAGCTACTTCCACCTCGGTGTCCTGGCCAAGAACCTCGAGGGCTACCAAAACCTCCTCAAACTGGTCTCCGACTCGCACCTGCAGGGCTTCTATTACAAGCCCCGCACCGACCTACCCACCCTCGCGAAATACGCCAAGGGTTTGATCGGCTTCACCGGCTGCCTCGCCTCCGAAGTCTGCCAACACCTCATGCGTGGCCGCGAAGAGGAGGCCGACGCCGCCTGCGCCCGCTACGTCGAGATCTTCGGCCGCGAAAACTACTTCGTCGAACTCCAGGACCACGGCATCCCCGAGCAGCGCCAGATCATCCCCGGCCTCCTCCGCCTCGCCGAGAAATACCAGCTGAAGACGATCTGCTCGAACGACGTTCACTACGTCAAAGAAACCGACGCCTCCTCGCACGACACTCTCCTCTGCATCCAAACCGGCTCCAAGGTCGCCGAGACGAACCGCATGAAGTTCGACTCGTCCTCCTTCTATCTGAAGTCCGCCGACGAGATGCTAAAGCTCTTCGGCGAGATCCCCGAATCGCTCACCAACACCCGCCTCGTCGCCGAGATGTGCGACGTGAAAATCCCCTTCCCCAAGGGCTCCGAGCGCTACCCGCGCTACCCGCTCCCGCCCGAGATCAAGGCCCGCAACCCCGAGCACCGCATCGCCGCGCACTCCTACCTGCTCGACCTCTGCGCCAAGGGTCTCACGCATCGCTATGGCCACGACTACCACGCCGTCGCCGCCCACCCCATCGTCGCCGAGCGCCTCGCGAAACTCCAAAATCTCGCGCCCGGCCAAAAGCCCGCCCCGCCCGACTACTCCGGCCTCGCGCCCGACGAACTCCTCGTCCTCCGCACCGGCTACGAGCTCTCGATCATCCACGTCACCGGCTTCGACGACTACTTCCTCGTCGTCTGGGACTTCATCAACTGGGCCCGCGAAAAGAAAATTCCCGTCGGCCCCGGACGCGGCTCCGGCGCCGGCTGCCTCGTCGCGTTTCTTCTCGGCATCACCGACATCGACCCGATCCGCTTCGGCCTCCTCTTCGAGCGCTTCCTCAACCCCGAGCGCGTATCGCCGCCCGACTTCGACATCGACTTCTGCATGCGCCGCCGCGTCGAGGTCATCGACTACGTCCGCGAGAAATACGGCCGCGACTGCGTGGCCAACATCATCACCTACGGCACGCTCGGCGCCAAAATGGTCGTCCGCGACGTTTCCCGCGTGCACGACCTCCCCTTCGCCGAGGCCGACCGCCTCGCGAAGATGATCCCCGACGAGCTCAACATCTCCCTCGAGGACTCGATCAAGAAGTCCGCGGAGTTGAAATCCGAATACGACCGCAACCCCGTCGCCAAAAAAATCATCGATCAGGGCCTCGTCCTCGAGGGCATGGTGCGCAACACCGGCAAACACGCCGCCGGCATCATCATCACCGAGCAGCCGCTCGACGAATTCGTCCCCCTCACCTCGCAGGAGGGCGACGTCACCGTGCAGTTCGA
>JAIXVY010000006.1 GCA_027482505.1 Opitutaceae bacterium
GATCGCTCGCCGCGGACGGCTCGTTTCGCTTCGCAAATCCGCGCCCGATCACAACACGCCGGCGGATGTCCTGGACGGCGTGACGGAAAACGTGGTCGTTGAACAAAGCGGCCCGGTCCGGGTCGTGGTTCGCATCACCGGCCGGCAGCGTTCCGTATCCGGGGACAAGTCTTGGCTGCCTTTCACCGTGCGGCTTTATCTGCATGCGGGCGGCGATGCCATCCGGCTCATGCACTCCTTCGTTTACGACGGCGACGAGGAGCAGGATTTCATCGCCGGCCTCGGTCTTCGTTTCGACGTCCCCTTGTCCGACGCGCTCCACGACCGCCACGTGCGCTTCTGCGGCGAGGGCGACGGCCTTTTCGGCGAAGCCGTCCGCGGCCTCACCGGCCTGCGCCGCGACCCAGGCGCCGCCGTGCGCGAGGCCCAGGTGGCGGGCCGCGCCACGCCCCCGACGACCGAATGGGCGCCCGCCGTCGCGAATAGAATACACCTCATCCCGGCCTGGGGCGACTACACCCTTACCCAGCCCAACGCCGACGGCTTCGAGATCCGCAAACGCACCAAGCCCGGCCACGGCTGGATCCGCGCCGGCGCCGGACGGCGCGCGGCCGGCCTCGCCTATCTCGGCGGACCCTCGGGCGGCCTGGCCTTCGGCGTGCGCGATTTCTGGGAGAAGCATCCCGCCCAGCTCGACATCCGCTCCGCCCACTCCGACACGGCCGAGATCACCGCCTGGCTGTGGTCGCCCGAGGCCGCGCCCATGGACCTTCGTTTCTACCACGACGGCATGGGCATGGACTCGCATCCCGAGGAACTCGAGGGCCTCAACATCACCTACGAGGATTACGAGAAGGGCTTCGGCACGCCGCGCGGCATCGCCCGGTCCCACGAGCTCGTCTTCCGCGCCTGCGCCGCGACCCCCGCCCGGGAGGAGTTTCCCCGGCTGGCCGCCGCCCTGCGCCGCCCCCCGCAACTCGCCGCCTCGCCCGCGCACCTTCACGCGGCCGGCGTGTTCGGCGTCTGGGGACTGCCCGATCGCTCCGATCCAGCCAAGGCCCGGATCGAGGAGCAGCTCGATTTCCTCCTCGCCGCCTACCTCGACCAGATCGACCAGCGCCGCTGGTATGGGTTCTGGGACTACGGCGACGTCATGCACAGCTACGACCCCGACCGCCACGAATGGCGCTACGACGTCGGCGGCTTCGCCTGGGCCAACTCGGAGCTCTCGCCCGACCTCTGGCTCTGGTATTCCTTCCTGCGCTCCGGCCGGGCGGACGTCTTCCGTCTCGCCGAGGCCATGACCAGGCACACCGGCGAGGTCGACGTCTACCACCTCGGTCGCTTCAAGGGCCTGGGCACCCGCCACAACGTCCAGCACTGGGGCTGCTCGGCCAAGCAGCTCCGCATCAGCACCGTCGCGTATCGGAGATTCTACTACTATCTCACTTCCGACGAGCGCGTGGGCGACCTCATGCGCGAGCTGGTCGGCGCCGACGAGGCGTTCCTCACCCTGGACCCAATCCGCAAGATTCGCAAGGAGCCCATCCCGCCCCCGCGGCGCGACGCGGCCTCGGTGGGCTTCGGCACCGACTGGGGCTCGCTCGCCTTCGCCTGGCTGACCGAATGGGAGCGCACCGGCGATCCGCGCGTGCGCGACAAGCTCCTCGCCGGCATGCGCACCATCGGCGCCCAGCCCCACGGCTTCCTCTCCGCGGGCGCCACCTTCAATCTGGACACGGGCGAGTTCTCCGTCGTTCGCGACGGCGATATCAGCGTCTCGCACCTGAGCGCGGTGTTCGGCCTGCCCGAGCTCTGCGCCGAGCTGGACGATCTGGTCGACGTGCCCGAATTCCGCGACGCCTGGCTGCAATACTGCGTGCTCTACAACGCCACCGCGGAGGAGCAGCGCGCCGCCGTGGGTCGCGACTTTGGAAAGCTGAACCTGTGGGAGGCGCATTCCCGCCTCACCGCCTACGCGGCCGTGCTCAAGAACGATCCTGGGCTCGCCGCGCGCGCGTGGCGGGAATTTTCCTCGGGAAGGGCCGGCTACGGCGTGCGCAAGGAATTGCGCTCCACCCGCGTGTCCGGCCCGGCCGTCTTGAACCCGGTCGACGAGAGCTTCGCGCTCAACACCAACGCCACCTCTCAGTGGGGTCTCACCGCCATGCAGATGCTCGCGCTCGTGGGCGACCGCATGCCCGAATCCCCCTGACTCTCGCCATGCACGCCTCCCGCCTCCTCGCCCTGATCGCCGGACTGGCGGTCGTGGCCTCGGCAGCACCATCCTCCACCCGTTTCGACTTCGGCGCCGGACCGGTCGCGGACGGCTTCGTTTCCATCGCGCCCGACACGCTCTACACGCCGACACGCGGCTATGGGCTGCTCGCCGCGCCCGGTATTCGCGCCAGCTCCGGGAATGGCGGGGACGCGTTGCGGTCCGACGCGCTGGTCGCGGACCGGGCCTTTTCGTTTGTCGTCGATCTCCCGCCGGGCAACTACGACGTAAACGTGCTGCTCGGCGATCCCTCCGCGCCTTCGTCGACCACAATCAAGGCGGAGACGCGCAGACTCATGATCGAGGCCGTCGACGTAAAGGCCGGCGCCGTCGAGACGCGCTCCTTCACCGTAAACATTCGCACCCCCGCGCTCGCCGACGGGCGTCGGGTGAAACTCAAGGAGCGGGAACGCGACTACCTCCACTGGGACGACAAACTCATTCTAGAGTTCAACGGCGCCCGCCCCGCGATCGCGGGCCTCGAGATCAAGCGCAACGACTCCGCCCTCACCGTCTACCTCGCCGGCGACTCCACCGTCACCGACCAGCCCGGCGAACCATGGGCCGCCTGGGGCCAGATGCTCACGCGCTTTTTTCCCGCCGGAGTCGCCGTGGCCAACCACGCCGAGTCCGGGCTCTCCCTCGCGAGCTTCCGCGGCTCGTTCCGCCTCGAAAAAATTCTCTCCGAACTGCGCCCCGGGGATTACGTTTTCATCCAATTCGGCCACAACGACCAAAAGGAGAAGGGCGAGGGCGTCGGCGCCTTCACCACCTACGCGCAGTCGCTGCGCGACTACGTCTCCGCCATCCGCGCGAAAAAAGGCGAGCCCGTGCTCGTCACCCCGATGTATCGCCGCCGCTTCGACGATCGGGGCGGGCTGTTCGACACCCTGGGCGATTACCCCGCCGCGGTCAGGCAGATCGCGAGAGAGACCGGGACGCCTCTGATCGACCTGCACGCCATGAGCGCCCGGCTCCTCTCCGCTCTCGGCCCCGAAAAATCGAAGGCGGCCTTCGTCCACTTCCCCGCCGGCGCCTACGGCTCCGAGAAAGCGGTCAAGGACGACACCCACTTCAGTCCCTACGGCGCCTACGAACTGGCCCGCTGCGTGGTCGAGGGCATGCGCCAAAACGTGCCCGCGCTCGCCGCCCGCCTCGCTCCCGGCGTGCCCGCCTACGATCCGTCGCATCCGGACGATCCCTCCGCCTTCTCGGTTCCGCCCAGCCCGCCGCGCGAAGAGGCGCGCATACCCGACGGAGACGGCCGCTGAGGCGGACGTCGCTCCGTTGCCCCGCCGTCTCCGCCTGCTGACCGGATCTTCCCGTCTGTTTTCTCCTCTTCTTCACGCCTCGGTCTAACTGTCCGAGCGGACCGCCGTTTCCCCGTTCACCTCGCGGGCCCAAGCACTATCGCGCCCCCTCGCCCCATGCTCATCTCTCCTCGCCCCTCCCCCGCGGCCGGCCGTCTTTTTCGCGTCATTCTTTTCCTGGGCCTGGGCTCGTCGGCCCTTCATGCACAAGACCAGCTGCCCGCCTTTCCCGGCGCCGAAGGCTTCGGCGCCTATGCCGCGGGCGGACGCGGCGGCGACGTCTACACCGTCGCGAATCTCTCCGGCGCCCCCGCCGTAGAGGGCTCCCTCGCCCACGGCCTCGCCACCGCGCCCGACTCCGGCCGGACCATCGTCTTCGCCGTCTCGGGTTACATTCCGGCCCCGCCCAAAAACCTTCGCGTCAACAAGCCGCGCATCACCATCGCCGGCCAGACCGCCCCGGGAGGAGGCGTCGGCCTGCGCGGCGGCACGCTGCTCGTCTCCGCGCCCGACGTCGTCATCCGGCATTTTCGTCTCAGGCACGGACGCGAAGGCCGCGGTGGCGACTGCCTCAACCTGGACGCCAACGCGGACAACGTGATGCTAGACCACCTCTCGATGCAGTTCTCCACCGACGAGAACATGTCGAGTTTCAAGCGCCCGCCCGACAACCTCACGCTCCAGTATTCGCTCAACGCCTGGGGTCTCGAAACGCATTCGTGCGGCGGTCTCTGGGATCAAAACCACGCCACCGCCCACCACAATCTCTGGGCACACAACCACACCCGCAATCCCAAGGCCCGTCCGCTCGGCCTGCTCGAGTGGATCAACAACGTGACCTTCGACTGGGACATCGGCTTCATCCTCGGCGATTCGCACACCCCGATGGACTGGAAGGCCAACGTCGTCGGCAGCTACTTCATCTCGCCCCCGGGAAATCTTCGCCGCCACGGCGTGGAAAAGGGCTGGCTCGACAACGCCGCCGAACGCCGGCCGAACTTCAGTCTGCACGTGTCCGGCAACCTGATCGACAACGACGGCGACGGACGTCTCAACGGCGTGGACCGCGGATGGGAACTGGTTGATGGCAAACCTTTCGATCCCGCCGAAACCGTTCCCGCCCACGCCGACTCGCCCAAGATCGCCCGCTACCACCGGCGCGACGCGGCCTTCCCCGGCTCCCCCGCGGGCGTGATGGCGGACTCCGCGCGCCTCGCCTACAAGAAGGTGGCGTCCTCCGCCGGCGCCCTTCGCCTCGACGCCCTTTCCGGCCTGCCTTTGCGCGACGAGGTCGACTCCATCCTTTTTGAGAAGCTCCTCGCCCAAACGCATTTTCACGTTCGCAACGAAAAGGACACCGGCGCTTCGGAAGGCGGCTTTGGCCTGCTCGATTCTGCCCCCGCCCCGCGCGATTCGGATGGCGACGGCATGCCCGACACCTACGAAAACGCCCTTGGCTGGAACGCTTCCGCGCAGGACCACAACACGCCTCTCGCCGCCTCGAATGGACGCGTGACCGCGGACAGCTTTCTGCCCCCAGGCACGCCGGCCGGCTATACACGCCTCGAGGAATACCTCCACTTCAGGGCCTCGCCCCACGCGACCGCGACCGGCGGCGCCACGATTACCGTGGACCTTGGCCGATACTGCGCCGGCTTCCGCTCGGGATCTCCGGTATTCACCCTCGGAGAGATCGTCGGCGGCACCGCCGTCCAATCGGGGGAAGGCGGCGCGCTCGTAGCGTTTACCCCCGCTTCCGGCAGTTCCGGCCGGGCGCGGTTCGACTTCACCGTGGTCGACGCCGAGGGCGACCGCTGGACCCGCGCCTTCCTCATTCTTCTGACTTCGTCCGAAACCCACTAAGCCTCGCCGCCCGGTCCGCCGGTCGCGCGCCCACCTCGACGCACCGGCTGGAAGTGCAACAATGCGCACGCGGGCAAACGCCACTCTCGGGCATTTACTCGCCACTCTCGGATCGCCCCATACCCCATGCCCCGCCACGCCCGCCTTTCCCGCCTTCTTCTCGCTTTGGGTCTAGCCCTCGGCTCGGCTGCCGCGTTCGCCCAGATCCCCGCCTTCCCCGGAGCCGAGGGCTACGGCGCCTACGCCGCCGGCGGCCGCGGCGGCGACGTCTACTACGTCACCAATCTCAACGCCTCCGGCGCCGGCTCCTTCTTCGACGCCATCGCCACCGTCCCCGCCTCCGGCCGCACCATCGTCTTCGCCGTCTCCGGCTACATCCGCTTCCCCAGCGGCTCCGGCGGCACACGCCTCACCAAGCCCAAGGTCACCATCGCCGGTCAGACCGCGCCCGGCGACGGCATCGGTTTCTACAATAATTTCTTCCGCATCTCCGCGAGCGACGTGGTCCTGCGCCACCTTCGCTTTCGACACGGCAAATACGGCTCCGGCGGCGATTGCATCGACCTCGATAGCGCCTGCACCAACGCGATGCTAGACCACATCACGATGCAGTTCTCGACCGACGAGAACATGTCGAGCTACAGCACCCCGCCGGATTACCTCACGCTGCAATACTCGCTCAACGCCTGGGGCCTCGAGACCCACTCCTGCGGCGGCCTCTGGGACCAAAACCGCGCCACCGCCCACCACACGCTCTGGGCGCACAATCACACCCGCAACCCCAAGGCCCGACCCAACAACCTGCTCGAGTGGATCAACAACGTCACCTTCGACTGGGACATCGGCTTCATCATGGGCGACTCCTACACGCCCTCCACCTGGAAGGCTAATGTCCGGAGCAACTACTTCATCTCCCCGCCCGGAAACATCCGCACCTACATCTTGGAGAAGGGCTGGCTCGACCGTAATTCTCCGCGCAAGCCCACGTTCAGCATCTACCTCGACGGGAACTTCATGGACCGCGACGGCGACGGCCAGCTCAACGGACTCCCCGTCGGCTACGAACGCGTCCAAGGCAGCGAGTTCGATCCCAACGAGGTCGTGCCCGCCTACGGCGTCAGCAACGACATTCCGCGCTACTACAAGAACGCCACGCCCTTCCCCGGCTCCGCCGCCGGCGTCGCCATCGACACCGCCCGCCTCGCCTACAAGAAAGTCGTCTCCAACGCCGGAGCCCTCCGCCTCGACGCCACCTACGGCGGCGGCATCCGCGACGAGGTCGACTCGATCCTGATCGGCAAGCTCGTCAACCAGGTCCCCTTCCACGTCACCCGCGAGTCCGACACCGGCGCCAGCGCCTCCGGCTTCGGCGTGCTCAACTCCACCGCCGCCCCGCTCGACACCGACCGCGACGGCATGCCCGACGCCTGGGAAAGCGCACTCGGCTGGGCCGTCTCCACCCAGGACCACAACACCGCCCTGCCCTCCTCCGGCGGTATCCTCACCGGCACTACCTTCTTCCCCGTCAACACCCCCGCCGGCTACACCCGCCTCGAGGAATACCTCCACTTCAAGGCCAGCCCGCATGCCACCATCGCGAAAAACACCGGCTCGCCCGTGACCACGTTTACCGTCGATCTCTCGCGCTACACCCTCGGTTTCAACACCCTCTCCCCGACCTTTACCCTGAGCAACATCGTCGGCGGCGGCGCCGTCCAGTCCGGGCTCGGCGGCGCGACCGTGACCTTCACGCCCACGGTCAACTTCGCCGGCCGCGCCCGCTTCGAGTTCACCGTCACCGACTCGCAGGGCGACTCGTGGACTCAGTCCATGCTTCTGCTCGTGTCATCCATTGGCGTGCCGCGCGACCTCACTTGGCAGGGCGACGGCACGACCAACGCCTGGAACACCTCCGCCGCCAACTGGCAGCGCAACAGCGCCGCCACCGCCTTTGCCTCCGGCGACAACGTCCTCTTCGACGACCGCGGCTCCGCCAGCCCCGCCCTCGCCGTCGCCGACAACATCGCCGTCGGCACCGTCACCTTCGACTCGGCCAAAAACTACACGATCTCCGGCGCCGGCACCGTATCCGCCGGCGGCACCCTCACCAAACGCGGGGCCGGTTCGCTCACGATCTCAAACTCCGGCTCCAATGGTTTCGCCTCAATCATCCACGAGGCCGGTTCCCTCGTTCTCACCAAGTCCACCGCCGGCGGCTCCGGGAAAATCTCCATGCAGGGCGGCTCCATCACCTTCGCCCCCGACGTCGTCGGCAGCAACATCACCAACCCGCTCGAGTTCACCGTTCCGACCGTCATCAACGTCAACACGCAGCACAACTCCACCGGCGCGTGGACCGGCCCGGGCGACATCACGGTCAACACCTCCGCGCTCTGGACCGTGGCCGGCTCTTGGTCCGGCTACTCCGGCCGCATCACGCTCGGCTCCACCGGCACGCCGCGCCTTCGGCTCAACCAGACGTCCAACACCAACTACGGCTCCGCCGCGCTCGCCGTCGATCTCGGCCAAGGCTCCGGCCAGTTCATGAACCGCAACGGCGGCGGCACCGCCTTCGCCATCGGCACCCTCACCGGCGGCCCCAACACCCAGCTCCAAGGCACCCAGACCGCCCTCGCCGACAATTCCAATACTTCCACCTACAGCATCGGCGCGCGCGGCGAAAACGCCACTTTCCAAGGCATCATCACCAACGGCGGCGCCGGCGGCACCGTCGCCACCCTGATCAACAAGGTCGGCTCGGGTATCTGGACCCTCACCGGCAACAGCACCCACAGCGGCCTCACCACCGTGTCCGCCGGCAATTTGCGCCTCAACGGCGCCTTCACCGCCTCGCCCATCACCATCGCCTCCGGCGCCACTCTCTCGGGCACCGGTTCGACCGGCGGTCTCGTCACCGTCCAGTCCGGTGGCCGCCTCGACCCCGGCGCCGCCGCCGGCACCGCCGGCCTCTTCACCGCCAGCGCCGGCCTCAACGCCGCCTCCGGCTCCACCCTGGTCTTCGACCTCGGCCCGAGCCCCGCCTCGTCGAACGACAAGATCACCGTATCCGGAGGCACCTTCACCCTCGGCGCCACCATCAATGCGCAGATCAACTTCCTTGATCTATCCGCCGGCCTCGCCCCCGGCACCTATCCGCTGATCGACGGCGCCTCCACCCTCTCCACCTCCGGCGGCACGGTCGCCCTCGTCCTCCCCGCCCCCTCCGGCAGCACCCGCCAGACATTCTCCGTCAGCCGCGCCTCCTCGGGCGGCCCGACCTTCGTCAACCTGATCGTCTCCGGCTCCGCCGCCCCGCTCGTCTGGTCAGGCCCCTCCGGAGGTATCTGGGATCTGAATACCACCTCGGGCAATTTCTCCGGCGGCCCCACTTCGACCTTCTACAATCTGGACCGCGTCACCTTCGACGACAGCGCCGCCGGCGGCTCCGTCGTCCTCTCCGGCACCGTCCAGCCCTCGCTGCTCACCGTGAACAACGGCGCCAAGGCCTACTCCCTTGATGGCTCCGGCGTCCTCGGCGGAGCGACGAAGTTGCTGAAAAACGGCCCGGGCACGCTCACCATCGCCAACACGGCCAGCAACACCTTCACCGGCGGCGTGGAACTCAACGCCGGCGTGCTTTCCCTCGGGTCCACCCTCGCCCCGCTCGGCACCGGCGTCGTCCGCCTGAACGGCGGCACGCTCCAGCTCCCGAGTTCGGCGGGCATATTCCTTAACAACTCCTTTGTCTTCTCCGGCAATTCGACCATCGCCCTGGGCAACACCGGAAACTCCAACCTGCCGAACACCACGACCAGCACCTTCACGAGCGCCGGCAACGCCACCCTCAACCTAGCCGGCGTGGGCGGAATCCTGAGCGTCAACGGCCCGATGGACGGCTTCTCCGGCAAGATCGACTGGGGTTCCAGCGGAGCCATGCTGCGCCTCAATTCCAACTCCGTCGGCTCCGCCGACGTGAACCGCGGCTCTGCCACCACCCACTTCGCCCTCGGCACCGGCGCCGGACGCCTCACCAACCGAAACGGCGACATCACCATCGAGCTCGGGGCCCTCTCCGGCGGTCCCAACACCCAGCTCTCCGGCCGCCAATCCGGCTCCGGCAATACCGCCACCACCTACCGCGTCGGCGCCCTCGGGCTCAACACCACCTTCGCCGGATCCATCGTCCACGCCAACGACCTCGCCGGCGTGCAGATCATCAAATCCGGCGGCGGCGAATGGACCCTCGCCGGCTCCTCCGACTTCACCGGCGGCCTGCTCGTGGAGTCGGGCGCCGTCAT
This sequence comes from Opitutaceae bacterium, assembly GCA_027482505.1. Taxonomy (GTDB): domain Bacteria; phylum Verrucomicrobiota; class Verrucomicrobiia; order Opitutales; family Opitutaceae; genus IMCC26134_A. Next base: position 9,750 of record JAIXVY010000006.1, read on the forward strand.
CCTCTCTGGCACGCTCGTCAGCACCGGCTCCACCCGCGTCGAGGCCCTCGGCACCCTTCGCCTCTCCGGCGGCACCCTTCGGGTTCCCTCCCTCGAGATCACCGCCTCCGCCGCCCTCGTCGGCCTGGGATCCATCGACGGCGATCTCAACAATCGCGGCACCGTCACCGCCGAGGGCCTCGGCGCCCTCGCCGTCTCCGGCGACGTGGTCAACGACGGCGTCATTCGCCTTGTCGGCGGCGCCGAGCTCGTCGCCATCGGGGCCTTCGTCAACAACGGCGTGCTCGATCTCCTCACCGCCGGCGGCTCGCTGCCGCCCAATCTCGTCAACAACGGCGTTGTCATCGACTCCTCCGCCGCCCGCCTGTCCTCCTGGTCGCGCGCGGGCTCCGCCTTCACCCTGCGCATCGTCTCGTATTCAGGCCACGCCTACACCTTGCAGACCACGGACGACCCCGCGGCCGGCTGGACCGACGTCGAGACCAAGCCGGGAGCCGACGGCACCGAACTCGTCTTCACCCACGACGCCGGCGTTTTCGCGAAAAGGTTCTATCGCGTTCGCATTCTCTGACCCCGCGTCCCCATGCCGTCCCTCGCCCCGGTCGTCGCCCTCCTTGCCCTCCTCGCACCGGCGCTTTGCGCCGCCGAGCCGCCCCTTCCCCCGCCTTCCGCCACCTACGCCGCCTTCGCTCCGGAGCGTTCGCGGGAATTGGAACGCCCACTCCGCTATCGCCCGGACGGGGCCGATTTCGTCATCGAAAACGGCCGGGAGTTTTTCAACCGGCCGCTTTACGGCACCAACACCGCCTTCCGAGTCGATGCCGGCGACCGCCCCGAATGGTCGCTCTATCTGCCCGGCCGGGGCGGCAACCTGCGCTTGGGGATCGTCGACGACGACGGCTCCGTCCGCTGGCTCCACGACGCCGCGCGCATCGTGACTCGCTACCGCCCGGGGGCGATGCGCCACGAGATCGAGGATCCCGCGCTGGGCGACGGCGCCGCGCTCGTGGTCGATTCCATCCCGTGCGCGGAAAGCGAGGGCCTCGTCGTCCGCGCGACTTCGCGCGGCCTCGCCCGCCCCGTCCAGCTCGGCTGGGCCTACGGCGGCGCCAGCGGCCAGCGTGGAAAACGCGACGGGGACATCGGCACCGAACGCGTGCCCATCGGCGAGTATTTCCAGTTCTCCGCCGAAAACGCCCGGGACCAGGCATTCACCCTCTCGCCCGACGGCTCCTTTTCCCTCGCCGCCCCGCGCGCCACCCTGCGCGGCGTCACCCTCCCGCCCTCGCGCCTCGCCGTCGTTCCCGCCGAGCGCTGGGCCTCGCCCTTCGCCCTTCCCGCTCCGGACTCCGCGCCCGCCTCCCCCATTCTGGCGGGACGTGTCGGATTGAGCGACGACGCGCCCGCCTATCTTTGGATCGAGCGCGCGTCCGCCGAGGTCGCCGCTCCGACCGCGGCCGCTTTGCCCTCGCGCTTCGCCGCCGCCGAGGCGCGAAGGCTTCGTATCCAAAATCAGGTTACGATATCCACGCCCGATCCGTTCCTCGACGCGTCCGTGGGCGCGTTGAACATCGCGGCCGACGCCGTCTGGGACGAAAAGGAAGGCGCGGTCATGCACGGCGCCGTCGCCTGGCGCATGAAGTTGCTCGGCTGGCGCGGCCCCTACGTGAACGACGCCCTCGGCTGGCACGACCGCGCCCGCCGCCACTTCACCTACTGGGCCGGCCAGCAAAAACCCGGCGAAATACCCTCGGAGCTGCCGCCGCCCGAGGAGGAGACCAACCTTTCCCGCTCCCGCCGAGCCCTGCACGCGCCCGGCGCCATGTCGTTCAACCACTACGACATGAACCTCGTCTACATCGACGCCCTCTTCCGGCATCTCCTGTGGACCGGCGACCTCGCCTACGCGCGCCAAGTCTGGCCCGTCATCGAGCGTCATCTCGTCTGGGAGCGCCGGCTTTTCCGCCGCGAGTTTGGTCCGGAAAAACTTCCGCTCTACGAGGCCTACGCCTGCATCTGGGCCAGCGACGACATGCAATACCACGGCGGAGGCGTGGCCTACTCCTCCGCCTACAACCACTGGCACAACCTCATGGCCGCGCGCCTCGCCCGCCTCGTCGGCGCCGATCCCTCCCCCTACGAAAAAGAGGCC
>JAIXVY010000477.1 GCA_027482505.1 Opitutaceae bacterium
GAGATCCCTCTCGACCAATCCGTCCACGGAAACGACTTTTGGCAGGCCGATCTGGCCGACGACGGCCAAAGCTTCCACTTGGTTTACAACCTGCCCCTCGACGCCAAGCCCAAGTCCATGTGGCGGCTCCGCTCAAATTAACGCATGGCATGCAGGTATCCTCATCGTGCAGTAACCTGATAGCTAAAAAAACGCACCCGTTGCCGGGGTGCGTTTGAATAAGCGGCGCCGACTCACTCCACCCCCGCGTCGGCGAGGGCCTGAGCAAGCGGCACCGCGGTCCACATTTTCCCGTAAAGGCACTGGACCTCTTCGAGCTGGATGCGGACATGATCCACCACCCGGTCAAAGACGGACGCCGCCCGGGGATCCCGATGTAACGCGACTCCTCCAAGCGGAGCGACGCCGACATACACGCCCTCCTCGGTCCGGATCACCACGCGCTCATCGGAAGCTTGAGCGCTCATGGCGGCGCCTCCGACTTCCCGGCGTTCTTCTCTCGGATCACCTCGGTCCACGTTTTGAGGTTAAAAGAGAACTGCTCCACGACCTCGCCCTGGTGATCCCAGACCTGACCGCTGGCCGGCCCCCAGTTGCCGCCGCCGATCATGTCGGCGTTGCGCTCCAAGTAAGCCTGCACTGCGGCCTTTGCCTCGGACATCGTCTCCACCACCACCCACTCGGGTGGCACCGGCGACGAGGTCTGCCCGTAGTCGGGGTTCGGAACCGTGCAGAGATTCACGCCGTAGTGCCCTAGAGGAATCGGCCCGGGCATCAGGATAAAAGGCTCCAACTCCCAGTGCTCGGCGCCGATCAGTTTCTCGGCCAGCGCGACTACCTTGGCAACGCGGCGGTCAAAGGCACCGAATGAGGACATGTTAGCCGTGAACTGAATCACCAGCTTTCCGGTGAATCCGTTCATGGATCAGTTCCTGCCGGCCAAGCCGACGAAGCCATCCATCAGGCCATGCAACGCCTGTGTCCGCTTCGGCAGCATCCCGAGGTTTCCCTTCAGAGCTTCAGTGAAGCCGTTGAAGAGCGACCAGACCGTGCGCTCGCGAAAAACCTCGTGGCTGGGCTCGCGCCACTCCTGCACGACCTTCGGCAGCACCGTGACAGGACAAACCCCGACATCCACCGCCCGGACCATGAGGTCATGGGCGTCGCGGTCGTCGAGGCTGTAGCCCATGTAGCGGTCGATCCGCTCCTCCTGCCGGCACCACTTCTCCTGAAGTTGGCCGATGGCCCGCTCGGTGAGCAGCGGCAGATCCCGACCAATGAAGCGGGTATGCTTGCGGGACAACTCCACCTCGCCGGTGAAGCTCAGGTTGTCGCAGACGAAGACCTGCGCGCCGGCCACGAGTCCCGCGGGAAAGCGTTTGTCGTGACTGTTGCGCAGGCCCAAGACCAGCGAGTAGTCGCGATTGCTGCGTCCGCCCTCGACCTGGATGAGGCCGAAGTAGCGGTCGCCACCGTGACTGAGCGCGTGGGCTTGGTTGACGATACCGTAGTGAGCCGCCCGCAACGCGCGCTCCACCTGGTTGACCAGATGGAGATGCGGTAGTGGCGACCAGGACGGCGTGGACAAAGGCGTGGGCACGGCCGCGACCTCTTCGCGACTCACCGTTTCCCCGCCGCAATGCAGAACCAGATTACAGACTTTCATTTCATTCCTTTCGTTAAACGACGAAGGCCAGTCCCCCCGGGGGGACTGGCCTTCGTCTGTGGTTTGTTTTTGGGTTAAAAACGCGAACACCGTGGTCCTAGCGGAACCCACGGCCTTCGCATTGTGGGCAATGAGTTGGTTTGACCCATCGTCGCCCTTCTCCTTGCTAGGTGTCTCTCAGAACCGGTGAGGTTCGGCGCCTGCGATCCGGAGCTCTGAGTCCTCTTTGGGGGCCGGTTCCCCTCAAAACCGCTTGGACTGCCATCGGCAGCCCAAGCCGGGGATTTAATTTAATTCAGCTTCAACTGTCGTTCCCCGGCGGCCGTTTCTGCCCCGTTTCATATTTCGCCTGCTCTTCGGCTACGGCCAACATGGGCTCAGGCGCTGCTTTCTCCGGCATGACTAGCTCCAGCCGTTGAAGGCCAAAGCAGATCAGCCGGTCTGCCAGCACCGTCATCGGCACGCCATAGTGCTTCCCGAGGCGATACAGACGCGGGCTGTGGCGGCTGATGTCCGGGCTATACATCGCGGGGCGAGGCATGGCCGGGCGTCAGACGTTCACCTCACGCAGGGCGCGGATGTTCTTCTTCAGGGCCTCGTGATCGCGCTCCAGCACGCGGTAGCTGCGCTGCTGCTCTTTCACGAGGGTGTGGATGTTCGCGAACTCGTTTCCCGCCTCGCGCAATAAATCGCGGAGACGGGCGAGTCGCTGGTTGATCGCATCGACCACCGTGACCGGCTGGGCCGGCGCGGCGGAGATGCGGGAAGCGACGACTCCAGAAGCGGAATCCTCGCGGGTTTGGTTGACGGGTTGGCTGCTGTTGGGCGCGACCATGGTTTCGGTTGGGTTGTGGGTTTGGTTATCGTTTACTGGTTCACTGACTGTTGGCTCTTCGCTTACGGGAACGACCGACGCCGGGCTTTCGCTCGACGGGTCGGCGGAGACGGACGGAGTGTCCGCCACGGGCGCGGAGCCAGCCGTTGCGTCGATCTTTGGCACAGGCACGGGCTGCGGCTCCTCGATATGAACCGGCATCCAGAGCTGCACCCGGCTGTAGCCTGTAAGCATCACGGGGCTGCGGGGATCGCGGACGCGAAGTTCACGGGACTTCGTCTGCAAGGCGCCGAGGAGCAGCTTGGCATTGAAGCCGACGCTCACCGGTTCCTTGCAGACGATGTCGCTGTGCTCCAAGGCCACCTGCACCTTCGGCCGACCTGGCGCCGTATGCAGGCTCGCGCTGTCGCCATCGATCCGAAGCACGATGGGACTATTCGTGTCTTTAAAGCCCGGCAGCTTCGGCAGCACGGATTTGATCCGCGCCACGTCCACTTCGCCGAGATGCACGAGCGCCGGGTAGTCCTCGATGCGCGGGATCACTTGCCGGTAGTTGGGAAAGTTCCCGTCCAACAGCTTCGTGGTCCAGCGCCAGGGGCCTACACTGATCTGCGCGAAGGACCGCTCTCCCGAGGTGGTCCAAATCCACAAGTCGGCGGATGTATCCGGCAGCACGTCTAGGACCGCGCTGTTCGGAAAAATCACGCCGCCTTCGCGGATCGGGAGGTCGAGGCTGTTGCGCCGGTAGAGCTGCCGCCCGTCCGTCGCCACCACCGCATGCGCGTCCAGAAGGACGCTGTTGAGGAGGTAGCGACTCGAGTCGGTGCTGGCGCATCCCAGCGCCTCTTTCATGGCGCCGAGCACGCCTTCCGGCAGATGGATGACCTCGCCCTCGGCCGTCGGCGTCGGCGGGTATTCCGCGACATCAATGGCGTCGAAGGGCAAGGTCACTGGCAATCCCGCCACCTTGTAGGCCAGCGTCGGCGAGAGCCCGCCGCTTAGGACGAGCTCGCTACCGCCGTCGGCCTGTTTTGCAGCGGTGACCAGCATCTCGTAGGGCACGAGCAACTGGGTCCATGCATCAGCTACGCCCACGCCTTCATACCGGATGACCTGGTCGAGGTCGGTCCGCTCGAAGTGCAGGAGCGTGTCGCATCCGCTCACGCGAACGCATTGAAGCGCCGGCATCGCGTGCTTGCCGGGTTTTAGAACGCGCAGACCGGTGAGGGCCTCGCGGAGGGTTTCTTTGGAGAAACGAATCATGGGATGTATGGGCCCTTAAACGCCGAAGCCCGCTTCCGGTGAAGGAGGCGGGCTTCGGCGATTGCGGGTGTTTGGGTTCAGCGGCCCCGGTCGCGTGGACGAGGGCCAAGGGTTTCGATATGCTTTAACGAACGGCTGTCCGGATCGGCTCGGTGGAACCACCACGCGGCCAGTCCGGCCGCGCAGAGGAACAGGGCGAACCATTGACCCGCGCCGACCAAGACCCCGGCGACAAAGCCGCCGAGGCAGACGAGGAGGGATTTCATCGGTGGAACAGGTTTTTGGCGGCATAGCCCACGCCGATCAGCAGAACGCCGCCGGACAGGAGCATGAACGGGCTGAGCGTTTGCTGCGCCTCGGCTTTGACCGCGTTCGCCCACATGAGCGGGGTGACGGTCGCCCCCGCGATGTAGGCCAGTGTGGCGACCAAAAGGATACGAAGGAGAAGAACGGGCATGGTTACTTCCTCCCCCGATTCCGATGGTTGCGGCTGGCGATGATGAGCCCCGTGGCTCCGAAGGCCGAACAGATGACTCCGCACACGCCCAGCCATTTGAAAGCGGAGGCGAGCTTTGGGGCATCAATGGTCGGTGGTGGGCCGCCTCCGTCACATCCGGTGAGACCGATCACGACGCAGACGACCACCGCGAGGAGGATGATGCGGGTTTTCATGCCGCACCGCCTTTCCACGCCGAGCACTCCGTTCGGTAGGCGCACCAACTGCACTGCTGCCCCGGCGAGGGGTAGTAGGCTTCGTTGGCGACGCCGTTCGCGTAGACTTCCGTCAGACGAGCGAAGCGGTCGCGCTGGACCTGCGTGGGAGCCGGCAGCCGGTGAGTGATCACCTTGGGGCTCTTCGTCCTCACGAGGAAGACGAGTTCGCCTCCAGGGACGACCTCCCCCGTCGCTTCCTCCACGAGCAGCGTGTAGGCCGTCAGCTGCAATTCGTGCAGCCACGACTCGGACTCGGGATCCGGGGTGCTTGCCGTCGTCTTGTAATCGACGGGGACAAGGTCCGATTCCACGAGGTCGATCACGCCCAAGAGCGGAAGCGCGAGGGAGGGGAGTTCGGCCCGAAGGCTGAGTTCCACCGCCATCGGCTTCTTCTCCGGCGCGAGCTGCCGCATGGCGAGGAACGCCATTAGCAGCGGTTCGCCCCGGCTCTTCCAGTCCGCTTCGTCTTCAGGGTATTCAAACGCGACCTCGCCACGGCCCGGGTCGTCGAAGGCTTTCTGGTAGGCGGAAAGGACGGCCGTTTCCGACGCGTCTCCGCCCCGCCAGCGGGCCTTGTTGTAGTGCTGGAGTCCCGCGTGCACCGCTTTGCCGAAGTGCAGGCTAGGGCTAACCGGCTTGGGCACCGCCATCACCTTTTCGAAGTAGAACTTCAGCCGGCA
>JAIXVY010000201.1 GCA_027482505.1 Opitutaceae bacterium
CGGGCGCCTTAGGCGGCGGGCTCGTCCTTCTTGCAGATCCAGCACTTGACGCCGATCTTGCCGTAAACGGTGTGGGCCTCGAAGAAGCCGTAGTCGATGTTCTCGCGGAGGGTGTGGAGGGGCACGCGGCCTTTGCGCTGCCACTCGCGACGGGCGATGTCGGCGCCGCCGAGGCGACCGGAGCACTGGATACGAATGCCTTCGGCACCGAGGCTCATGGCGGTTTCCACGGCCTTTTTCATGGCGCGGCGGAAAGCGATGCGGCGCTCGAGCTGGAGGGCAACGTTCTCGGCGACAAGACCGGCCTCGATCTCGGGCTTCTTGATCTCTTGGATGTCGAGCAGGACTTCCTTGCCGGTAAGCTTGGCGAGGTCGGCCTTGATGATCTCGACTTCGGCGCCCTTGCGGCCGATGACGATGCCAGGACGGGCGGTGTAGATCTTGACGCGGACGCGATTGGATGCGCGCTCGATGAAGATCTTCGGAACGGAGGCGGCCTTGAGCTTCTCCATCAGCGTGGAGCGGATGATTTGATCCTCGTGGAGGAGCTTGGCGAAGTCCTTCTTGCTGGCATACCAGCGGGACTGCCAGTTGCGACGGACGGCGAGGCGGAAGCCGGTGGGATTGGTTTTCTGGCCCATGTGGTAAAGTCTCCTCTTAGTTGTTGGCGCCGTCGGTGAGCACGACGGTGATGTGGCTCATCTTCTTGCGGCGGGGGGCGGCGGTGCCGCGGGCGGCGGCCTTGAAGCGCTTGAGCACGGGGCCCTGGTCGACGTAAGCGGTCTTAACGACCAGCGTGTCGGACGAGAGGTTGTTGTTGTTCTCGGCGTTGGCGATGGCGCTCTTCAGCGTCTTGTTGATGAGCTGGGCGCTCTTGCGCGGGATGAGCGCGAGATAGTCGGAGGCCTCGGTGGCGGGGCGTCCGGTGATGGTGCGGGCAACTTCGCGGACCTTTTTGGGGGACATGCGAGCGTTGCGGGTGACGGCGATGACTTCCATGGTATAAGATTCCTTTTTAGGGGCGACAGCAGAGGGGAATCGCTTCCCCGCCCTGCCCTTTTGATGGTTGATTACTTTTTCGAAGAAACGGTTTTGACGGCGACTCGGTCTCCGGATCGGAGAGCGGCGTCGGATTTTAAATCGAGGATCAGGGCGCTCGCGGCGCGAGGACGGAGATCAACGAGAAGGAGCTCGCCGAGGCTCTCGCCATCGCGGCTGACGACGCACACCATGCCTTGCCGGAACCCGGCTTCGTGACCAGCGTCGATGAGGACGAGATCCGCGGCAGGCGTGGTCTCCACGCGATTGATGCGAGCCGAATCCACGCTGCTCCCGACCGAAATCGCCGCGCGGGACGCCGCCGCCCCGGAAAGGGCAACGGCGATGGCGAAACGTGCGACGGTCGTGAACATGTGCGGAATAGCGAGCGCGACCAGACTCAGGCTTCCTTGCGGGTCATGCCGCCGTGCGCCTTGAAGACGCGGGTGGGGGCGAACTCGCCGAGCTTGTGGCCGACCATGTTGTCCGTGACGTAGACGGCGACGAAGGCCTTCCCGTTGTGGACATTGAAGGTATGACCGATGAAGTCGGGCGTGATGGTCGAGCGGCGGGACCAGGTTTGGATGGGCTTCTTGGCTTTCGAGGCGACGGCCTTCTCGATTTTCTCGAGAAGGTGGTAGTCGACGAAGAAGCCTTTCTTGATGGAACGGGCCATGTTGGGTGGGCGCTAAGGTTACTTCTTGCCGCGCGGCTTGCGGCCGTTGTGGCGGACGAGGATTTGGCTGTTCGAGGGCTTCGAACGCTTGCGGGTGGGGAAGCCCTTCGCGAGCTGGCCCCAAGGAGAAACGAGGTGCTGGCGACCGCCACCACCCTTGGACTTGCCCTGACCGCCACCGTTGGGGTGGTCGACCGGGTTCATCGAGACACCACGCTGGCGGGGACGCTTGCCGAGCCAGCGGTTGCGACCGGCCTTGCCGAGCGACTTGTTCATGTGGTCACCGTTGCCCACCTCGCCAATGGTGGCGCGGCAGCGGGGGTTGACCAAACGGATTTCGCCGGAGGGCATCTTGAGCTGAGCGACGCCGTTCTCGACGGCGACGAGCTCGATCGAGGTTCCGGCGGTGCGGCCCAGCTGGGCGCCGCGACCCGGAATGAGCTCGACGCAGTGCAGCTTGGTGGAGGGGGGGATGATCTCGAGGGGGAAGTTGTTACCGACGATGAAATCGTTGGTCGTGGCCTTGTTCGAGGTGACGATCTTGCTGCCCACGCCCATGCCGTTGGCGGCGATGATGTAGCGCTTCTCGCCATTCTCGTATTGAACGAGGGCGAGGCGGGCGGAGCGGTTGGGATCATACTCGAGGGCGAGCACGACGGCCGGCACATCGAGGATGGCGCGCTTGAAATCGACGATGCGATGGAGGCGCTTGTGGCCGCCGCCGCGACGACGGCTGGTGATGCGGCCGTTGTTATTGCGGCCGCCGGACTTGGCCTGCGAGTAGGTCAGGGACCGCTCAGGGCGCTTGTCGGAGAGGGTCTTATCCTGATTCAGCACGGTGAAGCGCTGCGAAGGAGTAAGAGGACGGAAGGATTTGAGAGCCATGTTGGGTGGTTCCTTGGGTGGGGGCGAGGATCAGGCTCAGACGAGCTCGATCTTGTCGCCGGCCGTGAGGGTCACGAGGGCCTTCTTGATGGTTTGGGTGCGGACCGGGCGGCCGGCGCGTGAGCGCTTGGGCTTGCCCTTGATCACCTGGGTGTTCACGCGGGCGACGGTGACCTTGAAGGTCTTTTCAACGGCGGCAGCGATCTGGTGCTTGGTGGCCTTGCGGTCCACCTCGAAGGTGTATTGGCCGAGATCAGCGGAAAGACCGGAGGCCTTTTCGGTGAGGCGGACTTGTTTGAGGACGGCGAGGGCGTTCATTAGTTCTTACCTCC
>JAIXVY010000290.1 GCA_027482505.1 Opitutaceae bacterium
CTCGCCGTCCCCGGCCTCTCCAACGCCCCGTATCCGGTTTTTCAGGACAACTTTGGCTTCATCCACAACCGCAAGGTCGACATGACCCGCCTCGTCGCCGGCGATCCCGACCCCGTCGTCCTGTCGCTCAACGAAAACGCCCCGCCCGTCCCCGCCGGCGCCCCCGCCGCGCCCTCCGGCGTCGACACCTCCCAAATGTCGCTCGCCCTCGGCAACCTCTGGCTCACCGGCGGCTACCCCGGCGGCACGCCCGGCACCCCCGCCTACCAGGCCCAGGGCATGGCCGTCTGGGTCCACCAGCAAGCCCCCGACACCACCCGCCCGCGCGTCACCTTCCACGTCCCGCAGGCCGGCCGCGCCGACTATCCGCGCCACGCCCCGCTCTCCTTCCTCATCCCCGAACACCCGCGCCGCGGCGGCCCGCGCCCCGGCATCGACTTCCTCGTCCGCGCCGTCACCCCGGGCGTCGACGGCGCGCCCGACACCTTCGGTCCCGCCATCACCGGCTACGCCATCCACGATTTCTCCGGCGTCTTCACCTTCACCCCGTCCGCGCCCCTCGCCCCCGCCACCACCTACCAGGTGGACTTCGTCGCCGACGACAACGGCACCCCCGCCAACCCGAACGACGACCTCGGCTTCCAGGATGCCGCCGGCAACCTCATCGAACCCTACACCTTCCGCTTCTCCACCGGCTCGACCGTCAACGCCACCCCGCCGCCCGCCCTCGCCCCGCTGACCGCCTCCGCCTACCAGCCCGCCCCCGGCCAGCAAATCACCGTCGCCGCCTCCGCCACCCCAGGCGCCCCCGCCCTCGCCCCGCTCTCCTACCGCTTCAACTTCGACGGCGTCTGGACCGACTGGTCCGCCAACGCCTCCGCCTCCTTCACCTACACCGACGCCGGCCGCCCCCAGGTCCTCGCCCAGGTCCGCGACGCCGCCAACCAGATCACCACCGCCACCCTCCGCCTCCTCGTCACCCCCGCCCTCCCCGCCGGCCCGCGCCCCACCCACAGCAGCACCCTCGCCGTCGGCGACGACCCCGCCGGCCGCCGCCTCTGGGTCGTCAACCCCGACGCCGACACCGTCGCCGTCCTCGACGCCGCCACCGGCGCAAAACTCGCCGAACACTCCACCGGCCCTGGCTCCTCCCCGCGCAACATCGCCCGCGACGCCCTCGGCCGCTACTGGGTCACCTGCCACGGCACCGACCAGGTCCGCGTGCTCGACGCCGCCACCGGCGCCACTCTTCACGCCCTCGCCCTTCCCTACGGCTCCGCCCCCTTCGGCGTCGCCGCCTCCCCCGACGGCCAGTCCCTCTTCGTCACCCTCCACGGCTCCGCCCGCCGCCAGCGCTACTCCGCCGCCAACCCCGCCGCCCTCCCCGCCTCGATCAACACCTTCCCCACCCCGCGCGCCCTCGCCGTCTCCGCCGACGGCGCCCGCGTCCTCGTCACCCGTTTCCTCTCCCCCGACCTCGAGGCCGAGATCGGCGACTTCGCCTTCGCCGCCTCGCCCGCGCCCGCCCTCACCCTGACCCGCACCCTCCGCCTCGAATCCGCCAACACCCTCGACGGCGGCGACCGCGCCGCCGGCGTGCCCAACCAGCTCGCCGCCATCGTCATCTCCCCCGACGGCACCCGCGCCGCCGTCGCCTCCAAGCAGGACAACATCCAGCGCGGCCTCCTCTACGGCGTCGCCGACCTCACCCACGAGACCACTGTCCGCGCCGTCGTCTCCTTCCTCGCTCTCGTATCCAACCAGGAAATACGCAACACCCGCCGCGACCTCGACAACTCCGCCGATCCGTCCGCCCTCGCCTACACCCCGCACGGCGACCTCCTCCTCGTCGCCCTCCAGGGCAACAACCAGATCTCCGCCCTCGACACCCTCGGCCTCGCGCCCGTCCTCGCCGGCAACACCGCCGGCTCCACCGAGAGCTCCCCCGCCGTCATCGCCCTCGAGCTAGGCGCCGGCCTCGCCCCCCAGGGCCTCCTCCTCGACCCCGTCTCCGACCGCCTCTTCGTGCAAAACTTCATGGGCCGCTCCGTCACCGTCCGCGACGCCGCGCCCCTTCTCGACGAAAACCGCTTCACCCTCCCCGCGCTCCCCGCCAGCCCCGTCTCCACCGTCGCCACCGAGCCCCTTTCCCCTGCGGTCCTCCTAGGCAAACAGATCTTCTACAACGCCGCCGACCCGCGCATGTCCGCCGACGGCTACATCAGCTGCGCCACCTGCCACCTCGACGGCGGCTCCGACGGCCGCGCCTGGGATTTCACCGGCCGCGGCGAAGGCCTCCGCCGCACCACCGACCTCCGCGGTCGCTCCGGCCTCGGCCACGGCCGCGTCCACTGGTCAGCAAACTTCGACGAGATCCAGGATTTCGAGCACGACATCCGCGGCCCCTTCGGCGGCACCGGTTTCCTCCCGCTCAACCCGCAGCAGTTCGCCACCCTCCACCCCACCCCTGCCACCGGCAAGACCGGCCTCTCCCCAGAGCTCGACGCCCTCGCCGCCTACGTGTCGTCCCTCGCGCCCGCCACCACCCCGCGCAGCCCCCACCGCAACCCCGACGGCACCCTCCCCGCCGCCGCCCTGCGCGGCCGCGACGTCTTCACCGCCCAGTCCTGCGCCGATTGCCACTCCACCGCCGGCGGACGCCTCACCGACAGCGCCCTCGGCCCCGTATCCACGCCAAACCTACACGACGTCGGCACCCTCTCCGCCCTCTCCGGCCTTCGCCTCGGCGGCCCCCTCGAAGGCATCGACACCCCGACCCTCCACGGCCTCCACGCCACCCGCGCCTACCTCCACCACGGCGAAGCCCCCGCCCTCCCCGACGTCTTCTCCTACGCCGGCGGCGCCCTCCGCCTCGCCGCCCAGGCCCAGCTCATCGGCTTGACCCCCTCCGCCATCGGCACCGATTCCCCCGCCCAGGGCGGCGGCGGCTTTTACCGCGGCGCCCTCGGCGGCCAATCCGTCGCCCTCACCGGCGCCGCCGCCAACGCCGTCCGCTTCACCGCCCTCGACGGCGGTCCCTCCGGCGGCCCCGCCCGCCTCGCCCTCCGCTACGCCAAACAATACGGAAACAGCACCGCCCAGCTCGTGGTCAACGGCGGCGCGCCCCAGCCCCTCGCCCTCCTCCGCCAATACCCCGACAACTCTTGGCAGATCAGCGGCTGGCGCTGGCTCGTCGTGGACATCGCCCTCCAGCCCGGCGCGAACAACGTGATCGAACTCCGCCGCGGCGACGGCGACTGGCACCTCAACGCCCTCCTCCTCGCCAACGCCGACGACCTCGCCGCCGCCCAGCCCCACCGCCGCGTCCTCGCCCTCTCCTCCGGCGACCGCTCCGACCTCCTCGCCTACCTCCGCACCCTCGACGGCCGCGACGATTCCGGCGCCCCCCTCGCCGCCCCCGCCCCGCCCTCCCCCGCCGCGCCGGTCGTTCTGACCCCGCCCGCCGCCCTCACCGTCGCCGTCGGCAACCCGGCCTCGCTCCACGTCGTCGTCTCCGGCACCGGCCCCTTCGCCTACCAGTGGTTCCGCGGCGCCACCCCCGTCGGCGCAAACTCCCCGCTCCTCGAGATACCCTCCGCCAACCTGTATCACGCCGGCCAATACAATGTTCGTGTCGCGAACATCGCCGGGGAGGCCGTTTCCGCCTCCGCCCTGCTCACGGTCAACCCCGCCCTCGCCGTCGCCACCGCCGAGCTGCCCCGCGCCACCGCCGGCCGCCCCTACTCGCTCGCCCTCTCCGCCACCGGCGGCGTGGACGCCCGCGCCTGGACCCTCGCCGCCGGCGCCCTGCCGCCCGGCCTCGCCCTCTCCGCCGACGGCGTCCTCTCCGGCACCCCGCTCGTTCCCGCCCGCGCGACCCTCACGCTCCGCGTCGCCGACAGCTCCGGCTCCGCCACCCGCGCCCTTGCCCTCGATGTGCGCCCCGTCGGCGGTTTTTCCACCGACTCCGACCTCATCCTCCACTACCCCTTCGACGAAGGCTCCGGCACCCGCGTCTGGGACGCCGCCCACGCCGGCAACAACCACGCCACCGAGCTCCCCGCCGCCGCCGCCACCGCCTGGGTGGCCGACGGACGCCACGGCGGCGCCTACGGCTTCGCCGACCTCAACGCCGTTCTCCCGCCCTTTTTCCCCGCCAACCAGTCCGACCTCGATTTCAACTCCCGCGCCCAGGCCTACACCATCGCCCTCTGGGTCCGCACCACCTCGGTCGAAGGCTACCGCACCCTCATAAGCAAGGACGGCACCGGCGCCGAAGGCTGGCCCACCCAGCTCCGCCTTTGGACGACCAATCCCAACTCCGCCCTCCAGGGCGTGGCCGGCGGCGGCTGGAGCGGCTCGGTCAACACCGCCCCCGCCGCCCCTCTCAACAACGGACAGTGGCACCACCTCGCTCTCGTCAACGTCCTCGACGGCGCCACCTGGCGCGCCCGCCTCTACCAAAACGGCGTGCAACTCGCCCAGTGGAACACCGGCGCGCAGGCCACCGTCAGCCAGCTCCTCCGCATCGGCGACACCTCCAACGGCTGGAACGGCTGGCGCGGCCAGCTCGACGACCTCCGCATCTACCGCCGCGCCCTCGCGCCCGCCGAGATCGCCGCCCTCGTGGCGCCTCCCGTCGCCGCGCCCAACTACGACACCTGGCTCGCCGCCCTCGCCACGCCGCTCGACGCCGGCCTCCGCCTCCCCCACCACGACCCCGACGGCGACGGCTTGCCCAACCTCCTCGAATACGCCCTCGCCTCCGACCCGGCCTCCGCCTCCGACCCCAACCACCAATTCCTGATCGCCAACAACCGCCTCAGCCTGCGCTTCACCCGCCACCGGCCCGACCTCGACTACATCGTCGAAGCCTCCTCCAGCCTCGCCCCGGATTCCTGGAACGCCATCGCCACCAACCCCGGCGCTCTCGGCGCCGAGACCACCGTCCCAGACACCACGCCTCTCGCCGACTCCCCCCGCCGCTTCCTCCGCCTCCGCGTGAGCGAGCGGTGAAATTCCCATCCGCCAAATGTCCGCCGCCCCCGTCCTTCTCACCGGCTTCGAGCCTTTCGGCGGCGAATCCATCAACGCATCCGCGCGCCTCGTCGCCGCGCTCGACGGTCGCGTCGTCGCCGGCCGGCGCGTCGCCGGACTCATCCTGCCCGTGGTCTTCGGCGCCGCGGGCGAACGCCTGCTGGACGCCATCAACCGCCTGCGCCCCGCCCTCGTGATCTGCACCGGCCAGGCCGCCGGACGCGCCGCGATCTCGCTCGAACGCGTCGCGCTCAATCTCGCCGACTCGGCCCAGCCCGACAACGCCGGGGTCCGCCTCGTCGACGCGCCCGTCGTGCCCGGCGGTCCCGCCGCTTATTGGAGCACGCTGCCCCTGCGCCCTATCCTCGCCGCCCTGCGCGCCCGCGGCCTGCCGGCCGAGCTTTCGCTCTCCGCCGGCGGCTACGTCTGCAATCACGTCTTCTACACGCTCATGCACGCCCTGCGCGACGCCCCGGCGGTTCGCGGCGGCTTCGTCCACCTGCCCGTGCTGCCGGAGCAGGCCGCCGCATCGGGACGCACCCCGCCGCCGCCCGGCCTCGCTCTGGCCGCGACGACCGAGGCGCTCGAAATCCTGATCGCCACTTCCCTGGCCGAAACGCCCGCGGACGCGTGATCCCGGCTTAGGGCAAGGTGAGCGTGCTCGTGCCGCGGAAGGGGTCGGCGAAGCGCTCGTCGCTCGTCACCGTGCGGTCGGTGAGCGTCTTGAGAAACGCCACCAGCGCGGCCTTCTGCGCCGTGGTGAGATTGAGCCGGCGCGGCTGGCCCGCGCCCGGCGAACCCGGCGGGTTGCGCAGCGGGGCGGCGAGGTTCGGGTGCGGCTGCACGCCCGAGTTGTAGAACTCCACCACCTGCTCGAGCGTGGCGTGGCGGCCGTCGTGCATGTAGGGCGCGGTCAGCTCGATGTTGCGCAGCGAGGGCACCTTGAACTTTCCGTCGTCGGCCGGGTTGCCCGTGATCGCGCCCACGCCGCGGTCGATCGAGGGATTCTCCAGGCCGTTGTTGTTCAGGTTTCCGGGCACGAAGTTGTCCGTGCCGTGGCAGGCGAGACAGGTCGCGTTGCCCACCTGGCCGGTGAAGATCTGGCGGCCGAGCTGCTCCTCGGCGGTGAAGTTGGAGAAGTTCGTCGCCACGCCCTGGTCGTATTTGGAATTCGACGACACGATCGAGCGCACGAACTGGGCGAGCGCGAGCGAGATGCGCTCAGAGGTGATGGTCGCGTCGCCGAAGGCCGCGGTGAACAGCTCCGCGTAGTAGGCCTCGGCCGAAAGCTTCGTCACCAGCGCGGGCAGGGTCATGCCCATCTCCACCGCGTTCTGGATCGGCTGCAGCACCTGGTCCTCCAGCGTGGCCGCGCGCTCGTCCCAGAAAAAGCTCCGGCGCGGGTAGTAGCGGGCGCTGGTCAGGCCCATCGAGTTGCGGTCGGTGAGGCCGCCGTTGAAGCCCGTGCTCAGCGGGCGCGGATCGGAGAAGCCGTGCTCGGCCTGGTGGCACGAGGCGCAGGAGACGGTGTTGTTGGCCGAGAGCCGCTTGTCGTGGAAGAGCACGCGGCCGAGGGTCGCGCCCGGATTCGTCGCCGGATTGTTCGCCGGCGTGTTGTCCTGGCCGAGAATGATGGGCACGCGTAGGTGCGCGGGCAGATTGAGCACGCTGTAGTTGGCCGGCGGCGAGGGCAGCGTGGTCGCCGCGGCCCGCCCGTTGGGCAGCACGGTGGTGTCGGATACGAAGCGGAAAAAATCTCCCCGCGCGCCGACCGCCGAGCGGTCCACCTGGAAAGTGTGGTCCGAGTTGCGCACCTTGAAGGTCGCCCGGTCCTGCCAGTTCACCAGATCGGTCGAGGTCTGCAGCCGCCAGGTCGAGTTGGTGGTGTCGGTCAGGCGCACGTCCACCGCCTGCGCGGCCGCGCCGGGCGCGATCTCCACGGCGGGAGCGGCGGACAAGAGGGACGGCAGGGCGGGCGAAAGGCCGAGGGCGAGGGCGAAAACAGGGGCGAAGCGGGAGGACATGGCCTTATTACAGCACGGTAACATTAAGGGATTATTAAGATCCCGAACTTTTTTGCTTATGCGGCGCGTGAGGCCCTCCGCCCGCCCCTCCCCGTGGAAACGCGTCCTTTCCGCGCTTTTCGCGGCGCTGCGGGTTTTCTTTTCGTGCTCTTTCGTGTCTTTTCGCGGGCAATTCGCCCATGTCCGCCGCTTCCGCCCACGCCCCCCTCGTCCTCGGCTTCGACGCCGACGACACCCTCTGGCACAACGAGGGCCTCTTCGCCGCCGCCCACCAGAGATTCCACGCCCTGCTCGCCTCCCGCCACGACCCCCAGACCGTCGAGCGCGCCCTCTACGCCACCGAGCTGCGCAACCTCCCGCTCTACGGCTACGGCGCCAAGGGCTTCACCCTCTCCGCCATCGAGACCGCCATCGATCTCACCGAGGGCCGCGTATCCCCGAATGAACTACGCGAGCTCCTCGACCTCGGCCGCGACATCCTCGCCCACCCCGTCGAGCTGCTCGACGCTGTTCCCGACACCCTCGCCGCGCTGCACGCCGCCGGCCACCGGATGATCCTCATCACCAAGGGCGACCTGCTCCACCAGGAGCGCAAGATCGCCGCCTCCGGCCTCGCCGACCGCTTCCTCGCCGCCGAGGTCGTCTCGGAAAAAGACCCCGAGACCTACGCCCGGCTCCTCCGCCGCCACGGCGTCGAGCCCGCCCGGTTTCTCATGGTCGGCAACTCCCTCCGCTCCGACATCGCCCCCGTCCTCGCCCTCGGAGGCATGGCCGCCCACGTGCCCTATCCGCTCACCTGGGAACACGAAAAACTCGCCGCCCTTCCCTCCGCCCCCGGCCGCTTCTTCACCCTTTCGTCGATCCGCGAGCTCCCCGCCCTGGTCGCTCGACTCGGCGACTCCTCGCCCCACGCTCCCTGCTCCTAGCCCCACCCATGTCACTCCCCGTCAAGCACGCCCTGATCACCGCCGCCGGCGCCGACGAGCGCCGCCTCCCGCTCCAAAACCTCAGCGACCGCCGCGGCGACTGGAAGCCGGTCATTGTCATCCAAATCGACGAGATGCTCGAGGCCGGCGTCGAAAAGCGCGGCGTCATCATACGCCCCGCCGATCGCCCCGCCTACGAGGCCGTCCTCGCCCCCTACGGCCAGCGCGTCGCCCTCGTCGAGCAGACCGCTCCGCTCGGCTACGGCCACGCCGTCCTCTGCGGCCGCGACTTCGTCGGCGCCCACCCCTTCCTCCTCCAAGTCAGCGATCACCTCTACGTCGGCGGCGGCGAAAAAAGCTGCACCGCCCAGCTCCTCGAGGTCGCCCGCGCCGAGGGCTGCGCCCTCTCCGCCGTCCAGCCCACGCCCGAGAGCCAGCTCTGCCACTACGGCACCATCGCCGGCTCCCTCGCCCCCGGCCGCCGCGACCTCTACCAGATCGAGAACGTCATCGAAAAACCCACGCCCACCGTCGCCGAGCAGACCTGCGTCGTCCCCGGCCTCCGCCTCGGCCACTACCTCTGCTTCTTCGGCATGCACGTGCTCACGCCGACGATCTTCACCCTCCTAGACGCCGCGCAAAAAGCCGCGCCCGCCGAAAAACTCGGTCTCTCGCCCGCCCTCGCCGCCCTCGCCTCGCGGGAAAAATACCTCGCCGCCCGCCTCTCCGGCCGCCGCGCCGATCTCGAGGCCCGCCTCGGCGTCTTCCGCGCCCAGCTCGCCCTCGGTCTCCACGGCCCCGCGCGCGAAGCCATCCTCGCCGTCCTCGCCGAGGAGCTCGCCCTCGACGCCACGCAGCGAAAATAAACACCTGAACGAGAAACCGCTAACTTCCGCTGAATCTCGCTAAGCCAATCCACCGATCCGTTCCCGCTCTCCGCCTTTCTTTAGCGGTCTTTAGCGAACTTTAGCGGTTAAACCACATGGACCCCGTTCTCCTCGCCCTTGCCGAAGGCCGCGCCCCCGCCGCCGGCGACCACACGTTCGACTCACTCTGCCGCGCCGCCGACGCCGCCACCCTCGAAAGCTACGCCGCGCAACTCGAGGACTTCCGCCGCGCCACCACCAATTTCTACCACGGCGTCCGCGCGATCTTCTTCCTCGCCGCCCTCCACCGCTACTACCTCCCGCCCCACTTCCCCGCGGGCGGCGGCGGTCTCGTCCCCCACGCCGGCCACAAGCTCGCCCTGGCCCGCCGCTTCGAGGAGGCGCTCACCGTCTACCACGAGCACCGCCGCGCTCACGGCGCGAGCGACGCGCTCTCCAGCGCCTTCGCCGCCGCCTACCACGGCCTCGCCTTCAAGACGCTCGCCGCCCAGGTCCAGAAAACCGTCCGCAAGGTCCGCGGAAACCAGTGGATGTTCCGCGTCGGCCATCCGCTCGACTACCCGCTCCGCCTCCGCCGCGAACTCCTCGCCCGCGACTCCTCTTCGCCCGACGCGCCCTATCCCGTCCTCGCCGAGGAGACCGCCGTCCGCCTCGACCTTTCCCACGCCGCCTGGAGCGACATCTTTTTCCTCGGCATGGACTACCCCGAGGGCGCCCAGGTCCTGAATCTCTCGGTCAACCTTGGCGTCCACGGTCGCGACGCCGACACCCGCCCGCCCGTCTGCGCCTTCCTCCGCGTCATCGACGAGCCCGTGCTCCGCCTCGTCTCCGTCGACCTCGGCGTCTCCGCCGACATCTCCGACCTCTCCGACGTCTTCGATTTCGCCAAGGACTACCTCGGCCTGCTCAAGGCCGCCCTCATCGCCTCCGGCCTCATTCCCTCCGGCCTAGAAGGCTCCGGCCACTCGCTCGCCGACCTCCTCGCCACGCTCGCCGGCCCCGGCCGCGGCCTTGAACTCGTTTCCCAAGTCCGCGACATCCCCAAGGGCTCGCGCCTCGCCGTCTCCACCAACCTCCTCGGCTGCCTCATCGCGCTCCTCATGCGCGCCACCGGCCAGACCGCGCGCCTCGTCGGCGGCCTCGACGAGGACGAGCGCCGCACCATCGCCAGCCGCGCCATCCTCGGTGAATGGCTCGGCGGCTCCGGCGGCGGTTGGCAGGACTCGGGCGGCGTCTGGCCCGGGATAAAATTCATCCGCGGCGAGGCCGCCCTCCCCGGCGACACCGAGCACGGCGTCTCCCGCGGCCGCCTCCTCCCGCGCCACACCCTGCTCGGCCCCGACGAGATCTCGCCCGAGACCCGCCGCCGCCTGCGCGACAGCCTCGTTCTCGTCCACGGCGGCATGTCCCAAAACGTCGGCCCCATCCTCGAGATGGTCACCGAAAAATACCTCCTCGGCCTCCCGCGCGAATCCGCCGCTCGCGCCGAGGCCCAGGCCGTTCTCCACGACCTCGTCGCCGCCCTCCGCGCCGGCGATATCCGCCGCGTCGCCGAGCTCACCACGCGCAACTTCTTCGGCCCGCTCCAGGCCATCATCCCCTGGTCCTCCAACGCCTACACCGAACGTCTCATCGCCGAGGCCCGCGCCGAGCTCGGCGACGCCTTCCACGGCTTCGTCATGCTCGGCGGCATGTCCGGCGGCGGCATGGGCTTCTGGGTCGACCCCGCCCGCCGCGCCGAGGCCGAGGACAAAATCCTCGCCCTCATGCGCCGCACCAAACGAGCCCTCGAGCACGCCCTGCCCTTCGCGATGGACCCGGTCGTCTACGACTTCGACCTCAACGAAAACGGCTCCACCGCCGCGCTCCACTCCGGCCTCGGCGCCATGCTCTCGCCCGAGTATTACCTCATGATGGTTCCGCGCTGGCTGCGCCAGGACCCTCGCACCCTCCGCCCCGAGACCCGCGCCGAACTCGACCGCTTCGCCGGCCGCCAGCTCCTCGCCGGCGACCGCCCGCTCGTCGAGCCGCTCATCGCGCGCATCTTTCCGCCCGCGGAAAAATCCTCCGCGTCCGGCTCCACGCTCCTTACTCCCCGCTCCACGCTCCAGGCCCTGCTCGCCGCCCAGGGTTTTGACCCGGTGCAACACGAGCGCATCCGCGACGACCTCCGCACCGGCCGCATCGGACTCGCGCAAAACCGCCTCCCCGCCTCCGCCCACATCGAGGACGCCCGCCCCGGCGACGTATCCGAGATCAACTACACCGACCCCGAGGCCCTGCGCCTCGGCCGCGCCGCCCTCGCCGAGGGCCGCGTCGCCGTGCTCACCCTCGCCGCCGGCGCGGGCAGCCGCTGGACCCAGGGCGCCGGCACCGTCAAGGCCCTTCACCCCTTCGCCAAGCTCCACGGCCGCCACCGGAGTTTCCTCGAGACCCACCTCGCGAAAACACGCGCCGCCGCCCTTGCCCACGGCGCCGCCGCGCCCCACGTCTTCACCACCAGCCACCTCACGCACGAGCCCACCGCCGCCTTCGTCGAGCATCTGGCCTCCGACCTGCGTCCCATCCTCTCGCCCGGCCGCTCCATCGGCCTGCGCTTCGTGCCCACCGTGCGGGACCTGCGCTTCGCCTTCGAGGAGGTCGCCCACCAACAGCTCGATCCGCAGAAGGAAAAGATGCGCCGCAGCGTGCAGAAGGCGCTCATGGACTGGGCCGCGAAAACCGGCGAGGCGACCGACTACACCGACAACCTGCCCTCCCAGTGCATCCACCCCGTCGGCCACTGGTATGAGATGGCGAACCTCCTCCTCAACGGCACGCTCCGCGAACTCCTCGCCGCGCGCCCGCAGTTGGAGACACTGCTCCTCCACAACATCGATACGCTCGGCGCCTCGCTCGATCCCGCCGTGCTCGGCCACCACCTGCGCAGCGGCGCCACCCTCACCTTCGAGGTGATTCGCCGCCGCATCGAGGACCGCGGGGGCGGCCTCGCCCGCGTCAACGGCCAGCTCCGCCTCGTCGAGGGCCTCGCCCTCGCGCGCGACGAGGACGAGTTCATCCTCACCTACTACAACACCGCCACCTGCTGGATAAACGTGGACGCCCTCCTCGCCCTCTTCGGCCTCGACCGCGCGAGTCTCGCCGACGAGGCCCGCGTCGTCGCCGGCGTGCGCCGCCTCGCCGCGCGCATGCCGACCTACGTCACCCTCAAGGACGTCAAGCGCCGCTGGGGCAACGGCCAGGAAGACATCCTCCCGGTCGCCCAGTTCGAGAAGCTCTGGGGCGACATGACCACGCTCTCCGAGTGCGACACGCGCTTTGTAGCCGTTCCGCGGATACGCGGCCAGCAGCTCAAGGACCAGGCCCAGCTCGACGGCTGGCTCCGCGACGGCTCCGCCGCCGAGATCGAAAAACTCTGCGCGTTTCCGGAATGAGAGATTGGAACGTCGTGTTTTTCCTTCGCGGTTGGCCCAAGCTACGTCGCTTCCGTGATGCCCACTACTTTGTGGCGGACGTAATCGAGCCGATCCGCGAACAATTCACGCAAGCGCTCCAATCACGCCCAGATCTGGCGCGATTCTTCACCGACGCGCCCTCCGAGGAAGTCTGCGCCTGCGGCTTCAGGGTTTCCGCGGACGAACGCGACGCAGCCCTCGGAATCGCCCACGATTATCTGCACGGTATTCTATCGGGGCTCTGCCTTTTGCCCGACATTAAGCCGATAAAATCCAGCCCGGTTTGCCTGTGCCATCTCTCTAACGAATCGGACGCGTCCATAGTCGCACGCCGTTCAGGTGGCTGGGCGGAAATGAACCCTAAAAGCCCCGCCGACACCATTGCTTGGGCGGCACGCAACGAAACCTACTTTCGTGGGCTGCTTACTTTTTTCGACTTGGCCTCCGGGGTGCATACCAAGCGTGACAAAGGACTTGGCGCACAACTGCAAAAGGCCGCGCGCCTAGCTCACGCCGGCGTGCGGTCGGAACACTTCGGGTTGGAGTTCATCGCCAAGTTCGCAGCGATGGAGTCACTGGTGTGCGGCGGCGAGCATCGAAGAAAAGGCGAAAAGCTCAAAGAGCGTGTTCCCTGGTTGTTTCACGGCGATCCACAAGTGACTGCTGATTCGGTGGGCCACCTCTGGGAAGCCCGTAGCAGGGCCGTTCACGAGGCAAACGCCGAGTTCTCGGAGCAAGTGGACGGCACAATCGCGCCGCAGATTCATCTGGATGAAATAGATCACCTCTTAGCTGGTATCGTGGTTTTTGCCATCGCCCATTTGGATAGTGAAGCCTCGGTTGCTTCGCTCTGGCAGAACGCAATGGCAGCCCCCACGCGGTATAAACTACCGTCCGAACTCCTGACTCGAAGGCCAGCCGCTATCGCACGCTACCCGGTAAGCCAAATGGTGGAAAACCTGCGATTACGCTTCAAAAACGCCGCCCACTTGTTCGAAACCTGCCTTAATCCTCCAGCGGCATAAAAACAGACCGGCCGCGAAATCAAAGTTTTGCGGTGGCGCTCCTGAAACTGATTTCCCTCCGCCACAGGCCGCGTCGGGCGCGCCAAGGCCTCAGTGTTCGGCTCCCTGCTCCCCGCTCCATGCTCCCCGCCCCCACCCTCCCCGACTGCTTCTACTGCCGCAAAGACGAACGCCTAGACGCCCTCATGATCAAGGTCGCGCCGCTCCAGGTCTCCACTCTCTACCTCTTCAAGGAGCAGACCTACCACGGTCGCTGCGTCGTCGCCTACAAGCACCACGTCAACGAACTCTACGAGCTGCCCCCCGCCGAACTCGCGCTCTTCACGCAGGATGTCGCCCGCGCCGCGCAGGCTCTCAAGGCCGCCTTCGACCCCGCCAAGATCAACTACGGCGCCTACTCCGACAAACTCCCGCACCTCCATGTCCACCTCGTGCCGAAGTATGTCGACGGCCCGTCCTGGGGAACGACGTTCACCATGATGCCGGAGCCCAAGAAACTCCTCGCCGACGCCGACTACGCCGTGCTCATCGCGAAAATCCGCGCCGCTTTGTAAACACGCCTCTCGTCGCGGCCCGTCTCGACCGCGACGCCCAAAAACTCTCTTTGCCTCCGCGCCAAACTTACGCTCGGTGCCAAGCGTGCCCGCCGCAGATTCCCCCGCCTCCACCTCCTCCCGAGCCCGCTCCGCCCTCGTGCTGATCGGGTTTCTCGTCCTCGTTTTCGTCGTCGCCGCCCTCGGCGGCCTCGCCACCTCGCACGGCGTGCGCGACTGGTATCCCGCGCTCAACAAGCCCTCCTGGAATCCGCCATCCTGGCTCTTCGGCCCGGTCTGGACTCTCCTCTACACGTTCATGGCCGTCGTCGCCTGGCGCGTCTGGCGCCTCGCCCCCTCGCCCGAACGCGCCGCGCTTCTCCGGCGCTGGTTCATCCAACTCGCGCTCAACGGCGCCTGGTCGTGGACCTTCTTCCACTTCCGCTCGCCCGCCGGCGGCCTCGCCGTCATCGGCGCGCTCCTCCTCGTCATCGGGT
Source organism: Opitutaceae bacterium (assembly GCA_027482505.1). GTDB lineage: Bacteria > Verrucomicrobiota > Verrucomicrobiia > Opitutales > Opitutaceae > IMCC26134_A. Next base: position 14,385 of record JAIXVY010000290.1, read on the forward strand.
CCATGCAGCCCCGCCTCGCCCGCGCCGACCGACCCTCCGCCCTCCTTTGGACGCCCTATGTCCTCTGGGTCGCCTTCGCCAGCGGACTGAACCTCTGGATCTGGCACCACAACTGACGCGTCACCGCGTTGGCGGCCCGGACGCCCCGATCCCTTAGTCAATCAATGATTGACAAAGGGATCGGGCAATTTTCCCCCGTCCGCGCCCGCCTCCTCCCTGCGTGGCTTAGGAAGATTTTTTCGGCGCGGCCCCGGTCCCCCGTTCGGGGCGCCACGCGATCCAGCCCACCAGGCCCAGGCCGGCCCAGAGCGCCAGCGTTCCCGCCACCTCGTGGAGCGCGTCATAGTTGCCCGGAAAATACCGCGCCATGGTCGAGATCGCGAGGATGCGCAGCAGGTTGAAAACGAAGCCGATCGCCAGACCCGCCGGCACGAGGGCCGCGACCGTCCACCAGCGCCGCCCGGCTATGCCTCCCGCCAGCAGCGCCACCAGCGCGCCCGAGGTGATGAGGCCGAAGCCGTTGCACTCCGTGGCCACGAGAAAGTGTCCGCCCGCCACCGAGAGCACGAGCTGCGGATCCGTCGCGGTGCCGGAAACCGCGAGGTTCGGAGCGAGGCCCAGCCCCGCCAGCACCTGCGCCGCGCCGACGCCCGCGAGCTGGCGCAGTGGCCAGTCGAGCACGGGAAACGCGAGCACGATCACGCACAGCGCCGCCACGCCGGAGACCAAGGGCCGGAAAAACCGGTAGGCCTCTCGGCCGAACAAAGCCTGGAGGCAGCCCGCCAGCGCGAGCGCGAAGCCGGGCACCACCAGCAGCCGCGCCTTCCCCAGCCCCGCCGCCGCCACCGCCGCGAAGGCCCCGGCCACCAGCAGCAGGGTGCGGTTGCAAAGATCGCCCTTCACCCGCAGTTCCCCGCGGTGCTGCCAGACCACGAGCGCGGCCGCCCCTCCGAGCAGGATCGCCCCCTGCCGGATCTGCTGCCGCGCCGCAGTCTCGGCCACCAGCCAGCGCGTCACCGGCCAAAAAACCGCCATGGTCGTGGCGACAAGGCCCCAGGCCAGCCACCGATCGTTGGCCTCGGCCCTGGCCGAAGGCTCCTTGGAGTTTTCTGGAAACGCGTCCACGCGCCATCTCCTAGCCGACCCCGGCGTCGCGCACAAGCGCCGCGCCTTGCGCACGGGCCGCTTCCCTCTTCTGCTCGCACCCGACGAACACCCGCTCATGCCGATCCGCGCCCGCCGCCTCCTCGTAAGCGCCGCCCTGCTCGGCTTCGCCGCGGGCTGCGCGCACCGGCCCGGTCCGGAAAAATCCGCCGCCTTTTCCGCCGCGATCGCGGCCGATTCCCGCTCCGCCGCTCCGGCGATCGCGCCCGCCGTCCGTCGCAGCACTCCCGGCACCCCGTTCACCCGCGCCCTGCCCGACACACCCTTTTCGCCGATCCTCGTCGTCACCACCCAAGTCGCCCGCGAGGACTTTTTCGTCCACAACATCGCCGGCGTGGGCCCGCGCTACCACCCCACCGAAAAACTCTACCGCGGCCAGCGCGCCTACGTCCTCCCCCTCGCGCGCAACTACGCCTTCGACGCGCTCGAGCGCGCCGACCTCACCTACGAGCTGATCGTGCAGAAGCCCGACGGCACCCGGGACGGCGCGCCGTTCATGGCCTCGCTTTGGCAGGACACCGTAGCCGCGCCCGACCTGTTGCTCTACCCCGCCACCACCGTGGTTTTCCACACCGAGGCGACCGACCCCGTCGGCCCCTACCGCTTCATGGTCCGCATCCACGACCACCTCGGCGGCGACACGCGCCAGATCGAGCACGCCGTCACCCTCGAGGACTACGCGCCGCCCACTCTGCCCGCCGACTTCGACCCCGACGCCTGGTTCAACGGCTACTACCTCCAGCCCACCCCGGAACTGGCCCTGCCCGCCCTCGCGCGCTTCTTCAAAAAACTTCCCGCCGACAAACGCGCCGGCGCTCTGCCCCCCCTGCTGGGTTTCTACGACCAGATCCTGACCGACAATCCCTGGCTCCTCCCCGCCTTCGCCGCTCGCCTCGCCGCCGCCGAACCGGACGAGGCCTACGCCCTCTCGCTCGCGCTCGGCTTCCACCTGCGCTCCGCCTCCGCCGCGCCCGCCGGCCTGGACCGCGCCCTCTGGGAACGGCTCGCCGTTTTTCGCTCCCACACCTGGCCGTCCGACCCCGACGCCGAGCTCCTTCAACCCTCCCAGCTCGACGCGCTATGGGGACGCTTCTTCGCCAGCGCCCTCCAGGCGCCCGTGCGCCGGCTGCTCGACCCTCTTGCCTACTCCGAAGATCTCGGCGCGGCCGAGCGCTGGCGCAAAACCCTCGCCTCCGCCTCGCCGGGAGAGGCGCCCGCGCTGCCCGACCTCGACGATCCCTCCACCCCGCTCGCCGTCCGTCGCGAGGTCATGCTCCGCACCGCACTCTGGTCCCTCCGCGCCAACGCCCGCCAACACCCCCTCGTGCGCGGCTACCTCGAGCAAACCCTCCGCGCCGGCGACCTCGCCCCCGGGATCCGCGCCCTGCTCGAACGCGCCCTCCGCCCCGACGCCCCTCCCGGTCCCGCCGTCGCCGCCCCCGCCTCCTAGGCCGCCCGGCGCACTTCCCTTTTCGCCGCTTCGCGTTCTCACTCCTCGCTCCCAGCTCCTCGCTCCACGCTCCCAGCTCACTCATGCACACCTGGAACTTCTATCGCATCGGCGGCTTCGACCAAGTCGCCCTCACCACCGCAGCCGACCTCGAGAATCTTCACACTCTCGACCAGAAGCTCTGGGGCGCGCTTTCCTGCCCGGTGAAGGGTCTCGAGCTCGACGAAAAAACCCTCGCCCTCCTCGACACCGACAAGGACGGCCGCATCCGCGCCCCCGAGCTCCTCGCCGCCATCGCCTGGGCCAAGCCCTACTTCAAGGATCTCGCCGTCCTCCTCTCCGGCAAGGACTCGCTCCCTCTCGACGCCTTCGCCGACACCGCCGAGGGACGCCTCGCCGCCGCCTCCGCCAAGCGCATCCTCGCCTCGCTCGGCAAAGCCTCCGACACCGCCATCTCCCTCGCCGACGCGGCCGACACCGCCAAGCTCTTCGCCGCCACCAAGCTCAACGGCGACGGCGTCGTCATCCCCGCCTCCACGTCCGACGCCGCGCTCTCCGCCCTGCTCGCCGACATCATCGCCGTCACCGGCGGCGCGCCCGACCGCTCCGGCGCGCCCGGCGTCAACGCCGCCCTCGCGGACAAGTTCTTCGCCGAAGCCTCCGCCCTCGCCGCCTGGGCCGACAAGGCCGCCTCCCCCGAACTCCTCCCCCTCGGCGCCGCCACCCCCGCCGCCGCCGCCGCCGTCGCCGCCGTGCGCGCCAAGATCGACGACTGGTTCGCCCGCTCCCGCCTCGCCGCCTTCGACCCCCGCGCCCTCTCCGCTCTCCACCGCTCCGAGGACGAGCTCCTCGCCCTCGCGGCCAAGGACCTCACCGTCGCCGACGAGGAGATCGCCGCCTTCCCCCTCGCCCGCATCGAGCCCGGCCAGGCCCTCCTGCCCCTCGCCGGCGCGGTCAACCCCGCCTGGGCCTCGCGCCTCGCCGCCCTCCGCCGCGACGCCGTCGCCCCCGCCTTCGGCTCCGAGCTCGAAAACCTCTCGGAGGAACAATGGAACGCGCTCAAAGCCAAGACCGACGCCTACGCCGCCCACGCCGCCGCCAAGCCCGCCCTCGCCATCGAAAAGCTCGGTCTCGACAAGGTCCGCGCCCACCTCGCGGCCGCCGGCACGCTCCGCCCCGCCCTCGCGGACCTCGTCGCCCAGGACGCCGTCCTCGCCCCCGAGTTCGACGCCATCGTGAACGTGGAAAAACTCCTCCGCTTCACCCGCGACTTCCGCGCCCTGCTCCACAACTACGTCAACTTCTTCGATTTTTATTCGCCCGAGTATCCGGCCATCTTCCAGGCCGGCGTGCTCTACCTCGACAGCCGCTCCACCGGGTTCTGCATCGAGGTCGCCGGACCCTCGCCCCTCGCCGCGATGAGCAAGGCCTACATCGCCTACTGCGACCTCAAGCGTCCCGGCTGCGCCCCGCGCAAGATCGCCGCCTGCTTCACCAACGGCGACAGCGACTACCTCTTCGTCGGCCGCAACGGCATCTTCTACGACCGCCAGGGACGCGACTGGGACGCCACCATCACCGCCATCGTGGACAACCCCATC
>JAIXVY010000031.1 GCA_027482505.1 Opitutaceae bacterium
CGATTCCGGCCGCGATCCCCGAACCGTCGTCGTTCGTCGCACTGGCGGGGCTGGTGGCGCTGGCCGGCGCGGCGACGCGACGTCGCCGGGGTGCGACCGGGAGCTGAGCCTCCGCGCGCGTGACCTTGCGCGATTTGATCGCCGAAGCCCGCGGACTGGATCTGCGGGCGTCGCCTGAGCAGGAGGCGACGACGCGCGGCCGGCTGCTGCCGCGCATCGACGAACTGCTGGCGCTGCTCGCCGTGCATCGCGCGGCGGTGGACGACGAGTTTTTTAAAAAACGCGCCGCGCAGGCGCCGGTCGCCACCGATGCGGCGCCGCTGGGCGAGGCGAGACTGGCGAGTTATCCGGTCGGTTTTTGCAGCGAGATTCGCGACGCGGTCTGGCGGCGTCTGCCCGCCGATCCGGCGTTCCGCGCGCTGTGCGGGCCCGAGGTGGCGGCGCGCCGGGTGTTCGTGCTGTTGCGCGGGCGGTATTTTCAAAACGCCCTGCAAATCGGGAATCTCTACGTGGACGTGGCGAACGACACGGTGTTTCCCGACAAGCCCAAGCTGGAGTGGGCGAGGATCGAGGAGGTGGAGTTTGAAAACGCGGACGACTGGACGCGCGTCGCCGCGGTGGGACGGCGCTACTACGGCGTGGAGCTCTACCCGAACCTGCTCTTCCCGCTGGCGTTTCCGGTCGCGCCGTTTTTCGCGGTGAGATCGAACGGCCGCGTGGATCTGTTTCACGCGCAGAGCGTGGTTTTCCTGAAAGATCTGGGCGACGGGCTGCGCCGGGCGCGCGCACTGGCGCGTTCCTTCGCCGCCTCCGGCGCGGGCCTGCCGGAGCCGTTCGGGCGAAAAATCCGCGAGGCCTGCGCGGGAAATCTACGCGAGGCGTTCCCGCTGGAATTCGCGCCGACGCCGGCGGCGGAGCTCGAGGCGCGGGTGTTTGGCGAGTTCGACGCCCTGGCCGCGTCGACCGACGGCGAGGCGGCCGCGCGCACGGCGGACGCCTATCTGCGCCTGGTCTCCCAGGCGGCGCGCCGGCTCGCGGCGCTGGACCTGCGGCCGGAGCCCGCCGAGTTGGAGACCTGGCGGGAGGGTCTGGCGCGGACGACCGGAACGTAGGGCGCGGGGTGGCCGGGGGCGCGCGGGAAATGACGTTGCGCAGGAGGGGCGGCGCGGGCGATTGCTCGTCGCGTCTTTCGCCGTCCATGCAAACGATCCTGCTCCTGTTCGCCTCCAACGTCTTCATGACCTGCGCCTGGTATGGGCACCTGAAGTGGAAGTTTCTGGAGGGGCGCAGCCTGCTGACGGTGATCGCGGTGTCGTGGGCGATCGCGTTTTTCGAATACTGCCTGATGGTGCCGGCCAACCGCATCGGCTACGCGCAGGGCTTCACCGGCTATCAGCTCAAGGTGATCCAGGAGGCGATCACGCTGACGGTCTTCATCGGGTTCGCGTGGCTGGTGCTTAAGGAGCGTCTCACCTGGAACTACGCGGTGAGCTTCGCGCTGATCTTTCTCGCGGTGTGGTTCGCGGTGGCGTTCAAGCCCGCGGGCGCCGCGGCGGCGGGGCACTGAGCGGCGCGGCGCCGGCTCAGCGTTTGAGGTTTTTCTTTAGCGAACCGCAGCCGCAGCCTTCGTCGGAGGAGCCGCAGGCGCCGCTCGCGGCGCGGACGCGTTTGCGCCAGGCGCGCACGAGCAACCAGACCGCGGCGAAGGCGACGGCAAGGAAGGCGGCGGGAGTTTGCCAGTCGGCGGGCATCACAGGACGGAAAAGGGGACCGCTAAATTTCGCTAAAGAACGCTAAACAGAAATTCCTGTGGTTTAATTTAGCGACTTTTAGCGAAATTTAGCGGTTCTCACAGTTTGGGTTCAAAAGCCCAGCGCGCGGCCGGCCTGGTAGACGACGAAACAGACGAGCCACGCGGTGCCGGTCATGTAGACGAGCTGGAAGAGCGCCCATTTCCAGCCGCCGGTCTCGCGCTTCACCACCGCGAGCGTGCTGATGCACTGCATGGCGAAGACGTAGAAAATCATCAGATTCAAACACACGAGCGGGGTGAAAAGCTTTGAGCCGTCGGGGCGCTCGGCGGCGCGGATGGCGTCGCGGAGCTGGGCGCGAGTGGCGGCCTCGTCGTCCGACTCTTGGACGGAGAAGATCACGCTCATCGAGCTGTTGAACACCTCGCGGGCGGCGAAGGACTGGATGAGGCCGATGCCGATGCGCCAGTCGAAGCCGAGCGGCGCGATGAGGGGTTCGAGTAGGCGGCCGGCGCGACCGGCGAGGCTGTAGGCAAGCGGATCTTCGGCGGTCACCGCGCTCGGCGCGGCGGCGGGCTCGGCGCGGGGCGCGTCGGGGCCGGGGCTGACCGCCTCGACGATGGGCTGGTTCGGCGCGGCGGCCGCGCCTTCGGGCGGCTTCGGGTAGTTGGCGAGGAACCAGAGGACGATGGAGAGCGCGAGGATGACGGTGCCGGCGCGCTTCACGAAGATGAAGCCGCGTTCCCACATCTGAATGAGCACGTCCCGGAAGCGGGGCAGGCGGTAGGGCGGCAGCTCCATGATCATGAGCGGAGGCGCGCCGCGCAGGAGCGTCTTCTTGAAAAGCCAGGCGAAGAAAAACGCGCCGCCGGTGCCGAGCGCATACATGAGCAACATCAGCCCGACCTGGGTGCCGACCGGGACTTCGTTGGCCGAGACGAGCGCGGCGATGAGCAGCAGGTAGACGGGCAGGCGCGCCGAGCAGCTCATGAAGGGCGCGACGAGGATGGTGACGAGGCGGTCCTTCGGCTCCTCGATGGTGCGCGCGGCCATGACGCCGGGAATGGCGCAGGCGTAGGAGCTGAGCAGCGGGATGAAGGATTTTCCGTTCAGGCCGACCTTGCTCATCACGCGGTCCATGATGAAGGCGGCGCGCGCCATGTAGCCGGTGCTCTCCAGAAAACCGATGAAGAGAAACAGGATCAGGATCTGCGGGAGAAAAATGATCACGCCCTCGACGCCGGCGATGGCGCCGTCGATCACCAGCGAGTGAAAAGCCCCTTGCGGGATGACGTGGTCGACGAGGCCGGAAACCGCGGCCATGAGCGCCTCGATCCAGCCCATCGGGATGCCGGCGAGGGTGAAGATGGAGAAGAACATCGTCGCCATGATCGCGGCGAAGATGACCCAGCCCCAGACGGGGTGGGTGGCGACGGCGTCGATCTTGTCGCTGAGCTCGAGCGTGGAGCGGGAGGCACGCGCGGCGTGGCCATCCTCGGCGCCCTCGGGCTGGACGACGATCTGCGCGACGAGTTTGCCGATGGCGTCGTAGCGCGCGGAGACGAGCGTGCCGCTCCAGTCGGTGGCGTCGGCGGTCCAACGGGTTTTCCAGCTCTCGAGGATGCGCGTGGTGTTGGCGGAGAGCGGGGTCGATCCGGTGACGCGGAGCGGGTCCGGATCGGTGAGGAGGAGGAGGGCCTCGGCCCGCGCCACGAGGGGGGCCTTGGCGTCGGCCGCGATGAGCGAGGCTTGCAGTTCGGAGACGGCGGGTGCGAGGGCGGCGGGCACGTCCCAGGCGTGGCGCGGGAGCGGGAGGTCGTGGCGGGAGAGGGCGAGCTTGAGCTCGATCAGGCCCTTGTTGTTCGCGGCCTCGCAAGGGATGACGGGGATGCCGAGTTCGTGCTCGAGGCGCGCGGCGCGGATCTGGAGACCGGCCTGGGCGGCGAGGTCCATCATGTTCAACACGAGGACGACGGGGCGGCCGAGATCGAGGATCTGGTGGACGAGGTAGAGGTTGCGCTCGAGGTTGGTCGCGTCGGCGATGCAGACGATGCGGTCCGGCATCGGGGTGTCGGCGCGGCGACCGAGGAGCACGTCGCGCGTGACGGCCTCGTCGGGCGAGCGGGCGGCGAGCGAGTAGGCGCCGGGCAGGTCGATGAGGGTAAGCGGCTGGCCGTGCTGGGTGTAGGCGGTGCCGACCTTGCGCTCGACGGTGACGCCGGGGTAGTTGCCGACCTTTTGTTTCAGGCCGGTGAGGGCGTTGAAGAGCGTGGATTTGCCGCAGTTCGGGTTGCCGACGAGGGCGTAGACCGGGGCGGTGCGCGGCGTGGCGGCGGTGCTCATTCGGCGATCTCCACCAGTGCGGCTTCGGATTTGCGGAGGGAGAGACGGTAGCCGCGGACCTGGATCTCGATCGGGTCGCCGAGCGGGGCGGTGCGCACGAGGGTCACCTTCGTGCCCGGCAGCAGGCCCATCTCGCGAAGGCGGGTGAAGGCGGGGCCGGCCTGAGGGTAGGCGCGAATGGTGGCGGAAGCGCCGACGGCGAGCTGGGCGAGCGTCATAAGAGCAAGGAGCAGAGAGCGAAGAGCGAGGAGCCTAAGATGGGAACGAGGGATGGAAACGGGGAAGCGTATGGGCAGGGCGGCGGGTCGGGCCTCCCGGCTCCTTGCTCCTAGCTCCCTGCTTTAAGCCCGGTGGGCTCGACGAGGATGGCCGCGGCGGCGTCGTGGCTAAGGGCCAGGCGACAGCCGTTGACCACGCAGATAAACGGGCCGCGTCCGCCGACCTTGGTGACGAAGGCGCGTTCTCCAAAGCCCATTTCGCGAACACGTTGGCAAAAAGCCGCCTCGCCGGTGAGAGCGCTCACGCGTCCAGAGCTGCCGGCGGGCAGCTGGCAGAGCGGAAGGGGCTCAGGGCGAAGGCGATCAAGGGCGGAGGGCACGACGAGAAGGTAAGGATGAGATTAAGACTGAGTCTCACTGTCAATGTCGCGTCCGGCGGAGAATTGCTCATGGTTTGGCGAAAGCGCAGCGCAGGCTGGCCGGTTGGGGGCGGGTGACCTTGTGTGGACGCTTTTGCGATGATCACCCCTTCGCCCTTTCCCCGCGCGCGGCGTCTGACGTGGCTTTGCTACGGGGCGATGATGTCCTTGGCGATCGGCCTGAACCTGCTGCCGGTGTTTTTGACCGCGTTGAGCGCGTTGTATGGCGGCGAGGCCGGGCTGAGCGGCGAGCAATTGGGACGCCTGGGGGCGGCGGCCTTCGCCGGATTGGTGGCGGGTATCGTTTTGACCGGGCCCTTGGCTGATCGTTGGGGCGCGAAGCCCTTCGCGCAGGCCGGGAACGCGTTGATCGCCTGCTCGCTGCTGGCGGCCGGCTTTGCCCCGGGCTATGCGTCGCTGGGCGTGGCGTTGTTTGCGCTCGGCGCGGGCGCCGGGATGCTCGACATGGTGTTGAGCCCGGTGGTGGCGGCGTTGAATCCGGCGCGGCGGGCGGCGGCGATGAATTGGCTGCACTCGTTTTACTGCGTGGGCGCGGCGGTGACGATTATGGTCGGAACGGTGGCGCTGCGGCTGGGCTTTGGATGGCGCGCGGTGTGCGTGGGATTGATGATTTTGCCGCTCAGCCTGCTGGTGCTGTTCGCGCCGCTGAAATTTCCCGCGATGACCACGGACGGGGCGCGGACACCCTTGCGAGCTTTGCTGGCGGATCGGTGGTTCTTGGGCGCGCTGGCGGCGATTTTCCTGGGCGGTGCGACCGAGCTGGGCATGGCCCAGTGGTTGCCGGCCTACGCGGAGAAACAACTCGGCTACCCCGCCTGGCTGGGTGGCTCTGCCCTGCTGGCCTTCTCGATCGCGATGGCTTTGGGACGAATGGTGGCGGGCGCGGCGGAGGGGCGAGTGGACGCGCATCGCATCATGGCCTGGGGCTGCGGCCTCTCGGTGGCGCTGTTTTTGATCGGTTCCTTCGCGCCATGGCCGCCGCTGGCGCTGGCGGCGTGCGTGGCGGCGGGCTTTACCGGGAGTTGCCTGTGGCCGACCATGCTCGCGGTGGCGGCGGACCGGCACCCCGAGGGCGGCGCGACGATGTTTGGTGCGCTGGCGGCGATGGGCAACGCGGGCGGCATCCTGATGCCCTGGCTGGTGGGCGCGGTGGCCGACATGAGCGACCTGCGCTTCGGCCTTGCCGTGTCGGCGCTCGCGCCGGCCCTCATGCTGCCGCTGGTGCTCGCGCTGCGGCGCAGGTGAGCCCGGCACGGCTCGGGCCGGGCCGCCCCGAGCGCCGGGCCAACGCCGGCCAAGTATCCCGATAAATTGTCAATCATTGATTGACAATTTATCGGGGGCGGCGCGCGAAGACGCGGGAGAGCTGTTTGGTTGGAGGGTGGGGTTTGATCACTTGGCTGATTGCACCGAGCCGTCGACGCCCGGGGCCAGCTGGGCGCTGCGGTGGGTGTATTCCATCAGCTCGATGCGGTTGCCGTCGGGATCGGAAAGCCAGGCCTGGAGCGAGGAGTCCATGCCGCCGCGTATTTCCCCCACGGATACGCCGCGGGCGATCAGCGTGTCGCGAAAGGCGACCAAGCCGCTGACCTCGAGGCAGAAATGCTGGTAGCGGCTTCCGGCGGCGAGAGGGGCCGGATCGACGCTCCACTGTCTCGCGGTGAGGCGCTGGTCGAAGAACTCGACGAAGGTGGTTTCGCCGGCCGCGACGTAGGCGCCGAAGACGGCGCCATCGGCGGCATGAAAGCGGAACTTCACCGCTAGCCCGAGTGCGTCGCGGTAGAAGGCGACGATGCGGTCGAGGTCGTTGGTGAAGAAGCAGAGGTGGGCGAGTTTGCGGATCATGGGGCGGGAGTTCCCATGATCCAACACGGGCGGGCCGGCCTTGGCCACACGAAGCTGCTCAGGCGAAGAAGTCGGGGACTTCGAGGAGAAGGCGACCCTTCGCGGCGGGCAGCACGAAGCCGGAGCCGTCGGGCGAGCGGGCGAGTTTTTCGCCGGTGCCGAAGACGCGGACCTCGGCCGCCCTGGCGGGCAGGCGCAGGACTTCGCCCGCGAAGGAGCCGCGTTCCTCGATCATGTCGATGTCCAGCGCCTTCCTCACCGGGACATAGTGAATGAGGGTGAGGAGCAGGCTCGTGTCCTTGCGGAGCGGATACACCTGCACGGTGGTGGGCAGCCCCTCGCCACAGGGCGCGGGGCCGACGAGGCGGCGCATGGCGAGGCGCCAGGCGTCGCGGGCGGCGATGTTGCCCGCCTTGCGATATTCGCGGAAGATGGGGTCGGCGAAATACACGAAGCGCTCGCCGGCGACGACCACGGGCTGGCCGCTCGCCTCGGGGCGCGGCGGAGTCTGCCCGTGCGAGCAGTAGCGCACGGCGTCGCGCTTGAAGTAAGGCAGCACGCGCTCGACGAGCATTTCGGTGCCCGCGCCGGCTTTGACCACGAGGCCTTGCTGGTAGAAGACGCGGTCGGAGCGCGCGAGCTCGGGGGAGAAGGCGGCTTGGGTGCGCCAGTAGGCGGGAAACTCGGCGAGTTCGCCCTCGATCTGGATGGGCAGAAAATCGAGCGCCCACTTGCCGGAGGCGTCGCAGCCGCCCTTGTGCGAGACGAGTAGCTTGCCGCCTTTCTTATAGTAGGCGCGGAGTTTTTCGATGAAGGCGGGCGTGAGCGTGGTGCTGTCGCCGAGGATGACGAGCTCGAGGCCGTCGAGGGTGTTGTCGGCGTCGAGCAGCTGGCACTCGTAGTGCGACTCCTCGCACATCTGGATGGCGCCTTCGTCGGACTTGGCGGTATCGCCGCCGTCGAGGCCGGGCGTGCCGCTGGTGGTTACGCCGATCTGCACGTGTGGCTCCGAGCCTGCGTAGAAAGGTTCGGCGTCGGCGACTTGTTTGTAGACCGCGCCGATGAGGTCGTAGGCGGCGGGGTCGAGGCGGCCGCGAGGCGGGAGTTGGTCGCCGATGGAGTTGGCGCCGCCGAGGGCCTGGGGGCGAAAGCACTCGAACTCGAGCGCGGCTTGCGGTTTCAGGCCGCCGAAGTCGCCCCACATGGTCTGGAAGCGGCCGGTCATGCCGAGCCAGGGCTTGCCCCAGTGGCCGGTGGAGCGGGCGAGGCGCGGGAAATGGTAGTAGCCCCAGAAACCGGAGGGCAGGGACTCGATTTCCATGTGGCTCATCGAGTCGTAGCGGGCGCGGGCGCCGAGGCCGCGCTCGAGGAAGCTGTCGGAACCGGCGTTGAAAAAGACGGTGGCCTCGGGGCGGGCGGCGCGGATCACATCCCAGTAGCGCTTGGCGAAGGTTTCCTGAGCCTTGGCCTGGAAGCGTTCGTGGCCGGCGTCGGAGGCGTCGAGCAGGCCGTGTTTTTCGCGGAACTTGCGCGACTCGGGCGACCAGCAGGCGCCGTTGGGGAAGAAACAGATGTCGTAGAAGTAGCCGTCCACGCCCTTGCCGTAGCGGGCGAGCGTCTCGCGGGTGATGTCCTCGATGTGCTGCTGATACTCGGGGTGGAGCCAGTTAAGGAAGCGCCACATGCCGGGCTGGCCTTTCCAGTCGCCGAAGTGGCCGTCCTTGAAGAGGGCCCGCCACTCGGGGTGGAGCTGAGACGAGAGCTCGTCCCAGCCGACGGTGATGTAGATGGGGCAGCGGATGCCCTCGCGGTGCAGCGCCTCGATCTGCTCGCCGAGGAGATCGCGGCCGGGGGTCATGGTGGGGTGGGGAGCGCAGACCTTCGACGGATAGTAGGCGTAGCCGTGGTGGCACTTGGCGAAGATGGTGACGCTGTTCACGTGCGCGCGCTTGAAGGTCGCGGCGAACTCCCGCGCGTCGAAATCGGCGCCCACGCCGGGGATGTGCGGCGAGGTGTGGAAATCGAGGTGAACCTGGCGCTGGTGGGTGACGAGCGGATGGAGGGACATGGGAGTAAGGTCCAAGAGTGCCTCAAGGGCCAAAAAATGGAATGGCGGAGAACGCCTCCGAAATGTCAAAAAACGACATGCCGATCACCGGTCATATTCCTCCTTCGCACCAGCAGACTTTGCTGGGAACGGTGAGGCTGGATGTAATATTCGGCCGCGGAGAACGCATCGACCGTTCCTGGGCCTACGAGCTGTGCAGCCCCTTTTGGCGGCTCTATGTCAACCGTGGCGCGGGGGCGGAGCTGGAGCTGGATGGTCGCCGCATGTCGTTGCGGCCCGAGACGGTTTATCTGCTGCCGGCGGGCCTGCGTTTCACCACGAGGCTGGCGAAAGGCGTGAAGTCGGTCTGGCAGGACTATCTGCATTTCGAGGTGGCGGGTTTCCCGCCCGCCCTGCTGCGCCGGCTGTTTCCCGCGCCGGTCGCGCTGCCGCAGGCGCCGGAGCTGGCGGCGATGTTGGCGGCCTGGCGGGCCGGGCTGGGCGACGAAGCCAGGCCGGAGCTGGCCCAGCGCTTGCGCGCGCTCGCTCTGGCGCACGCGGCCTTCGCGCTCGGTTGCGCGCAGGCGACGGCCGAGGGCAGGGCGGCGTGGGCGGCGTGGCTCGCGCTCCCGCCCGTGGTGGCGCCGGCCTTGCGCCGGATCGACGAGCGGCCGGAGGCGCCGCCGGGGAACGGAGAGCTCGCGTCGCTCTGCGGGCTCGGTCCGCGGCAGTTTTTGCGGCGTTTCTCCGATGCGGTCGGGCTGAGCCCGGGGCAATACGCGCTGGAGCGACGCGTGGCGCTGGCGGCCGAGGCGCTGGCCCGTGGCGCGGAGCCGGTGGAGGCGATCGCGGCGAGGCTCGGGTTCGCCGACCGCTTTCATTTCTCGAAGGCGTTTCGCGCGCGCGTGGGCCTTCCTCCGGCGGCGTATCGGCGCATGCACGCGCCGGGAGGGCGGACGTAAAAAGGCCCGCGTCGCCGGAGGGCGAAGCGGGCCGAGGGGGCGGCCGGGCGGCGCGAGATCAGGCGCGTTTGACGTCGCGGATGGGATACTGCGTGACGGTGACGCCCTTGTTGCCGCGTCCGCCAACGGCGAGTTCGCTCAGGTCGAACTCGAACTCCTTCACGCGCGCGCTGCAGCGGCCGCTGAGGTAAATGGTCACCTTTTTGGGCATCGACTCCGGGTTTTTGGTTTCGTCGAGGAAGACGAGTTTGGAGCCCTCGCTGGCGGCGAGGTTGTAGACCTTCTCGCGGGTCATGCCGCCGAGCTGGAAGCGTTTCGCGAAGGCCTTGCCGCTCTCCTTGTCCTGGTAGACGAGGGTGTAGTAGCGGTCGTCGCCGTCCTTGGGGACGACATGCAGGTGCTGGATGTCTTTTCCAAGGAAGGCCTTTTCGGAGACCTTCACCATCTTGCAGGTGGCGTCGGCCATGAAGCCCACGACGTCGTCGAGCGGGGTGCAGTCCTGCACGAACTCGAAGTCGTCCTTGCGGGTGTTGAGGGCGATGAAGCCCTCGGCGCGGTTGACGTAGAGCTTCTGATTGGCGGTGACGACGGAGGCGGCGCTGATCTGCTCGATCTCGTCGCTCTGGGTGCGGCGCTTCACGCCCTTGCCGAATTTTTCCTGCAGGCGTTCGAACCAGGCGACGGCGTAGTCGGTGAGGTGGGCGAGGTCGTGCTTCACCTGCTTCATCTCCTTTTCGAGAGCCTGGATGGCCTCGTCGGCCTTGAAGCGGTTGTAGGCGGAGATGCGCTTGATGCGGATCTCGGTGAGGCGGACGAGGTCGTCGTGCGTGACCTCGCGGCGGAGCTTTTTCACGTGGGGCTTCAGGCCCTCGGAGATCTCGGCGAGCACGGCCTCCCAGGTCTTGGCGCCCTCGATGCGGCGGTAGACGCGCTCCTCGATGAAGATGCGCTCGAGCGAGTCGGCGTGCCACTGGTCGTCGAGCTCGCCCAGGCGGATCTCCAGCTCCCGGCCGAGGAGGGCCTTGGCGCGGTCGACGGAGCGTCGCAGGATTTCGGATACGCCGAGGAAGGCGGGCTTGTCGTCGATGATGACGCAGGCGGCGGGCGAGAGCGTGACCTCGCAGTCGGTGAAGACGTAAAGCTGGTCGACGAACTTGTCGGGGTCGGCGGTGGAGCTGAGCTCGACGAGGATCTCGACCGACTCGGAGGTCATGTCCTCGATGCGCTTCACCTTCAGCTTGCCCTTGGCGATGGCGCTTTCGATCGAGGATTTGAGCGACTCGGTGGTGGTGCCGTAGGGCAGCTCGGTGATGGCGAACTGGTGTTTGCTGCGCTGCTCGATCTTGGCGCGGACCTTCACTTTCGCGCCGCGTTCGCCGTCGTTGTAGTTGGAGAAGTCGGCGATGCCGCCCGAGGGGAAGTCCGGCCGGATGCGGAAGGTTTTTCCCTGGAGGTGGTTGATCGCGGCGCGGCAGAGGTCGTTGAAGTTGTGCGGCAGGATCTTGGTGGTGAGGCCGACCGCGATGCCCTCGGCTCCCTCGAGGAGGGTGATCGGGAACTTGGCCGGAAGGGTGATGGGCTCCTGGTTGCGGCCGTCGTAGGATTTTTGCCAGAGGGTGGTCTTCGGGTTGAAGAGGACCTCGCGGGCGAAGGGGGTGAGGCGGCACTCGATGTAGCGGGGCGCGGCGGCGTCGTCGCCGGTCAGGGTGTTGCCGTAGTTGCCCTGGGGCTCGATGAGCCAGCCGCGCTGGCCCATGCCGACGAGGGCGGCGCCGATGGAGGCGTCGCCGTGGGGGTGGAAGGCCATGGTGGCGCCGACGATGTTGGCGACCTTGTGGAAGCGGCCGTCGTCCTTTTCCCAGAGGGTGTGGAGGATGCGGCGCTGGACGGGCTTGAGGCCGTCGTCGAGGTGGGGGACGGCGCGGTCGAGGATGACGTAGCTGGCGTATTCGAGGAACCAGTTGCGGTAGCTGTGGGCGAGCGGAGCGGCGTCGTTGTTTTGGGGGGCGACGGGCTCGGCCGCGCCGGCGGCGGGCAAGACGACAGAGCCGTCGGTGTCGACCGGCGCCGGCGTGCCGGCAGCGTTGTCAATTATTGATTGACGATGGGATTGGTCGTCGGCGGGTGCTGGGACCGGGGTGGTCTGGCCGGCGAGGGGGAGTTCGGGTTGGTCGTCGGAGGGCTTTTTGCCTTTGGACATCGTTTGAAAAGGGGACGGGCCGGGGTGGCGGTTGGTGAAGCGCGTGTGTTGGGAGGGGAAAGGGACGAAGACGGCGGAATCGTCAATGGCGCTGATTGGGCGGGCCGGGCCGCGGCGAAGTTTGTTTGCGGCAAGGGCGGGGCGGGGCGAGGCTGGCCGGACTATGACGACTACCCTGGTGCTTACCCTGATCGGACGTGATCAACCCGGCCTCGTGCGCGTGGTGGCGGCGACCATCGCCGAGCACGGCGGCAACTGGCTGGAGAGCCGCATGTGCCGCCTGGGCGGGGAATTCGCCGGCATCGTGCGGCTGGAGATCGATCCGGCGCGGGCGGACGGGCTGGCCACGGCGCTGCGCGGTCTCTCGGGTCTGCGCGTGGACGTGACGCGCGAGGCCACGGGCGCGGCGGCCGGGGGCGCGCCGGCCCGGCTGGCGGCGCTGGATCTGGTGGGCTCGGACCGCCCGGGCATCCTGCGCGAGGTTTCGGGCGTGCTGGCCGCGCACGGGCTGAATGTCGAGGATCTGGCCAGCGAGCGCGTCGAGGCGCCGATGGGCGGCGGGAAGCTTTTTCAACTCCGCGCGGTGGCGAGCGTGCCGGCCGGCGTGGAATTGGCCAAGGTGCGGGCCGATCTGGAGAAGATCGCGGCGGATTTGATGGTCGAGCTGAAGCTCGAGGCGAAGAAGTAGGCGCCGGTGCGCAAAAAAGCCGCCGGCCCAACGGGCGCGGCGGCCAAAGCCGAAGGCGGCGGGCCGGATCAGCTCCGGTAGTCGGCGTTTTCGCTCACGTATTCGTGGGTGAGGTCGCCGCCGAGGACGGTGGCGGAGGCGGGGCCGGCGTTCAGCTCCACCTCGATTTCCACGCAACGTTCGTGCGGGGGGTAGTCGACCGGCGGGGCGAAGGCGCCGTCGGCGGTGGGCTTGCTCTGGTAAAGTTCGGCGGACTTCAGGTGGGAGATCAGCGCGGCCTCCTTGTCGTAGTCGAGGCGGAAGGCGCCGTCGGCGAAGATCTCCTGGCCGCCGATGCGGGCGCGCAGGCGCGAAAGGTCGAGCTTTAGTCCGGCCGCGCCGACGTGCTTGCCGATGGCCTGGACGAGGCGGCCGACGTTGGGGTCGTTGCCCGCCATGGCGCATTTGAAGAGCGGGGCGTTGACGATGGCCTTGCCGAGGGAGACGGCGGTGGGTGCGTCGGGCGCGCCGGAGACTTGCACGCGGAGAACGTGGCGGACGCCCTCGCCGTTGCGGACGACATCTTCGGCGAGATCGGTGCAGACGAGGCGCAGGGCGGCCTCGAAGGCGGCGAGGTCGGGGCAGGGAACCTTGCCGGAGGAGACGGCGACGACGGTGTCGGAGGTGGACGTGTCGCTGTCGATCGAGATGCGGTTAAACGTCTCGTTCGTGACGCGGGAGAGGATGGCGCGGAGCTGGTCGCGCGGCACCGCGAGGTCGGTGAGGACGTAGACCAGCATCGTGGCGAGGTTGGGCTCGATCATGCCGGCGCCCTTGGCGATGCCGACGACGCGGCCGGAGCCGACCGAGGCGTAGCGAATTTTCGGATACAAGTCCGTCGTGACGATGCCCTCGGCGGCGGGCAGGATGGAGCCGGCGGCGAGCGCGGAGGCGGCCTTCGGCAGGTTTTGCACCATCGCCTCGACGGGCAGGCCCCAGCCGATGACGCCGGTGGAGCAGGGCAGGATCTCGGTCGGGGCGAGGCCGAGGAGTTTCGCGGAGGCGGCGCAGACGGTCTCGCTGGCCTCGACGCCGCCGGGGGCGCAGACGTTGGAGATCTTGTTGTTGATCAGGATGGCGCCGAGCTTTGGCTCCGCCAGGCGGCGGCGGCCGACGATGACGGGCGCGCCGGGAAAGGCGTTTTTGGTGAAGACGGCGGCGAAGTCCGGCGTGGGCGCGTCCAGGGCGATGAGCGTGAGCGTCATCTTGGAGGGCTTGGGCGCCTCCTTGGGGACGAAATCGAAGCGCGCGGCGCCGACGCGGAAGCCCTGCGGGAGGGCGGCCTGGGCGGAGAGCCAGGCGCGGTGGGCGTCGCGGGAGGGGAAGGTGTTCTGGGTGCTGGGCACGGGGGGATAAACAGATTCCCGGGCGCGGAAGTGAAGGGGAAATTCCGGTCGGCGAATGGGGCGGGACGGCGACGAATCCAGATTGTGGTGGAAAAGCCGCCGCGTGGTGATTTACCCGACGCTTTCAGTCCACCTTTGATGAACGTTTCCGAAATCACCGCCAAGGCCAAGGTCCTCCTCGAGGCGCTGCCTTATATCCAGGATTTTCGCGGCTCCACCTTCGTCGTGAAATACGGCGGGAGCTTCATGGACGATCCCGATCCCGAGGTGCGCAACCGCGTGGCCTACGACATCGCCTTTCTCGCCGCGTGCGGGATCAACGTCGTCGTGGTGCACGGCGGCGGCAAGGCCATCACCAAGGCCATGGAGCAATCCGGCCTGAAGTCCCAGTTCGCCTCCAACGGCATGCGCATCACCGACGAGGCCGCGGTCGCGATCGTGAAAAAGACGCTCGACGAGGTGGTGAACAAGGACGTGTGCGAGGCCATCTCGCTCGCCCGCGCCAAGCCCAAGGGCCTCGCGGGCGACACCGTGCTCGTGTGCGAGAAGCTCACCGAGGACGACAACGGCGTGAAGGTCGACCTCGGCTACGTGGGCGAGGTGGTCGAGGTGAAGGTGAAGCTCATCAAGAAGGAGATCGCCGAGGGCTACGTGCCGGTGATCTCGCCCGTGGCCGAGGGCCGCGACGGCAAGCCTTACAACGTGAACGCCGACCTCGTCGCCAGCCGCGTGGCCGCCGCCCTGCGCGCGCGCCGCCTGGTGTTCATGAGCGACGTCCCCGGCCTGCTGGCCAATCCGCCCGACGTCGACTCGCTCATTTCCACCCTGAAGAGCTCGCAGGTCGACGATCTGAAGAAGCGCGGCGTGATCGACAAGGGCATGCGCCCGAAGGTGATGAGCGCCGTCCGCGCCCTCCAGGAAGGCGTGCAACGGGTGCACTTCATAGACGGCCGCCTGTCCCACTCGCTCCTGCTGGAGATCTTCACCGACAAGGGCATCGGCACCGAGATCGTGCAGGGCTGAACGGGCCCCGCCTGCCGACCGCGAACAGGTTTTGAATGACGGCGGCTCGCTTTGCGGGGCCGCCGTTCCTATTTTCATCCTCTTTTCCGCCATCCCATGAGCCAGACCCAGATCACCCAGACCGCCACCGAGGCCGCGTATGACACGTATGTGCTGCGCAACTACGGCCGCCCCGCCATCACCCTGGCGCGCGGCGAGGGCTGCCGCGTGTGGGACGACTCGGGCAAACGCTACCTCGACTTCGCCTCGGGCATCGCGGTCAACGCCGTGGGCCACGGCCACCCCCGCTGGGTGAAGGCCGTCTCCGAGCAGGCCGCCACGCTGGCGCACGTGAGCAATCTCTATCGCAACCCGCTCCAGGGCGAGCTGGCGAAGCGCCTCGTGCAGCACGCCGGCCCGGGCCGGGTGTTTTTCTGCAACTCGGGCGCCGAGGCCAACGAGGGCCTGCTCAAGCTGGCCCGCCTCCACGGCATCCGTAAGAGCGGCGAGGAGGGCAAGTGCTTCAAGGTGATCTGCGCCAAGAGCGCCTTCCACGGCCGCACCTTCGGGGGCATGAGCGCGACCCCGCAGGAGAAGATCCAGAAGGGCTTCCGTCCGCTCGTGTCCGGCTTCGCCTTCGGCGAGTTGAACAACCTGGCCTCGTTCGAGGCGTTGATCGACGACTCCACCGCGGCGATCTTCGTCGAGACCATCCAGGGCGAGGGCGGCGTGAATCCCGCCACGACCGAATTCCTGCTCGGCCTGCGCGCGCTGTGCAATAAGCACAACCTGCTGCTGATGCTCGACGAGGTGCAGTGCGGCGTCGGCCGCACCGGCCGGTTCTTCGCCTTCGAGCACGCGGGTGTGCGGCCGGACGCCATCGGCATGGCCAAGGGCCTGGGCGGCGGCTTTCCCATCGGCGCTATCTGGATCGGCGAGGGCGCGGCGGATCTTTTCCAACCCGGCATGCATGGCACGACTTTCGGCGGCACGCCGCTGGCCTGCGCGGCGGCGCTGGCGACGCTCGACATCATCCGCGACGAGCAGCTGTGCGAACACATCCTGCGCGTCTCGCCGGGCTGGCACGCGGCGCTCGCGAAGCTGGCGACGGAGTTCCCCGCCCAACTCACCGGCGTGCGCGGGCTGGGCTTCATGGTGGGCCTGCAACTCACGGGCGACCCTGCGCCCTACATCGCGGCGCTGCGCGAGGCGGGCATGCTTTGCCCGCTGGCGGGGGGCAACGTGATCCGCCTGCTGCCGCCGCTGGTGGCGAGCGAGGCCGAGCTGGCGGAGTCGGTCGACATCCTGCGCAAGGTTTTCGCGGCCAAGGCCGCGGCCTGATTTTTCCGTCGCGCGCGGCGCCTCAGGGCGCGGCGCGCAGGGCGTGTAGCACCTCGCGGTCCAGGGGCACGAGTCCCGCCGCCACGGAGAGGGCCGCGCGCGTCGCGGGCACCTGGCCCGCGGTCTGAAACTCGGAGGGAAGAGGTTTCCCCAGGATTTCCAGCCGCTTCGCGGCTTGCGCCGCCACATCGGCCGCGCCCGCGCGCCGGGCGGCGAGCCAGAGTCCGCCGCAAAAATCCGCCGTGCCGTCCGGCGCCGCGGCGGCGAGTTCGCGCAGGAGGTCCGCGTCGGGGTCGCGGACAAGCGCCGCAAGGGCGACGAAGCGCAACGAGGGCTCGGCCAGGACCGGGCGGAAGGCGGCGCGCGCTTCCTCTTGTTTCTTGTCCGCGCGAAGGAGGGCGTGGACCAAGGACGCGATCTCCCCCGGAGGGGCGGGGTGGGTCGTATCGATGGCGGCGGCGCGGGCGCGCGCGGCATCGCCCGCGTCGAGCCAGGAAAAAACCAGGAAGCGTCGCGCGGCCTGGCCGGGGAGCATGCCGGAGAAGGCGAGCAGTTCGTCCGCCGCGGCGGCGCGGTCCCCGCGATCCAGCGCCTCGCGCGCCAGCAGCGCGTGGCGCAGGCCGGGGTGGGGAGGGGCGGCTTCAGGCGGGGAGGAGAGCAACTCGGCGGCGGTCCCCGGGTGGCGGATGCTTTCGAGGAAGGCGCGCAGCCAGGGCTCTCGCGCGGCGTCCGGGCGGGCGAGCTGGGCGAGGGCGAGCCGCGCGAGGGCGCGGGGGCGGTTGGAGATGAGGAGGTCGTCGTGCCAGGCGATGGCGAGCTCGGCCGCCTGGTCGGGATGGGCGGCGGCGTTGCCGGCGTGGATCTCGTCGGCGAGGCTGTGGTAGCCGCCGAGGGTCGCCAGACGGGCGAGGGTCAGGTTTTCCCGCGGGTCTCCCGCGCCGGTCTGCGCGGCGGAAAACAGCGCCGCGCGCGCGGTGGCGGGGTCGTCGGCCGCGAGGGCGGCGAGTGCCTGGAGGCGAAAGTGTTCCCGGCGGTGTTCGGTCACGTGCGTCCAGCGCGGAGGCCAGAGCACGTCGACCAAGCCCACTTTTTCCAGTCCGGCGGCGTGGCGCAGGAAGAGCCAGGCGCCCAGTCCGGCGACCAGAAACAGCGCGCCGGGCGGGACGATAAGGGCGGCGAGCAGGCTGCCCCAGCGGGGTCGGATGGCGGCCGAGTCCAGGGAGCAGAAGGCGCCGTCGGCCCGGACGCTCAGGGCGGGGCAGACGAAGCGGTAGCGAGCCGCGCGGTCGAGACGCAGGCAGGCTTCGCAACGCGTCTCGCGGGCGCGGCCGGAGTCGGAGGCCGACTGGCAGGACGCGGGAGGCGGAGTTTTTCTCGCGGCCTCGGGGAGCGCGCGAAGCCGGCGGGCGTGGAGCGCGTGGGCGAGGTTTAGCCGGATGAGCTCCGGCCAGATGCGCAGCCAATCGTGCGACATGGAGACGCTTGGCCCCGCGTTCAGCCGGGTCAGGCGGCGCGTTTGCCGCGGCGGCGCAGCATCAGGAAGCCGCACAGCCCGCCACCGAGGCAAAGGCCGTAGGTCGCGGGTTCGGGAACGGGGCGGCCAAAGGCGTCCATGTAGCTGGTGAAGGAATTCCAAGGCGTGGTCTGCGAGTCGCTGGCCTTGATGCCGTAGGCGTCCTGGTTGACCGAGTTGTTCTGGGTGGCGGTGAAGGCGACCCACAGCAGGAACGAGGACGGCGAGATGGTGACGCCGGAGAGATAGCTCAGGCCGGCCTGCGTGGCGGCCTCGGCGAGGGCGTTGTTGATGGCGGACACCGGGATGGCCCAGCTCATCACGCCCTCGTCGCCGGTCTGGTTCGGCTTGGACAACGATTCGGGTTGCAGGACCCAGCCGGGGTAGAGGGTGCTCGCGGTGGCGGAGCTGAGGCGCTGGTAGTTGAAGTTGGAGGCGGACAGGGCGGGCGAGCTGGTGCTGGACAGGGCGTTGTTGGCCACGCCGTCGGGATAAAACACGGAGCTGGTGGTCGTGGTGCTGGGAGAGGTGTTGGCTCCGGTGCCGGGGATCTGGAAAACCATGCCGGGCGTGCCTTGAAAATTCGGCCCCATGAAGAGGTCGAGTTTGCCGTCGCCGGTCACGTCGATGCCGACGCGGACGTTTACGGGGTTGCCGGTGTAGGTGCCGCTGGCGATGTTGGCGTCGTAGGAATTGAAGATGACGCGCATGGCGACCATCTCGACGCCGTTGATGGTGCCGGTCTGGACAAAGAAGGCGGGGGTCTGGGTGCTGCCGGCGAAGTCGGAGTCGGACTGGCCGGTCTGCTGGTCGTCGGGCGCGTCGTAGAGATAGCCGTCGCTGGTGCGGTAGGTCCAGCTGGTCGGGGCGAGAATCGGCTTCCACGTGGTGTAGCCATACACGCCGGGGCTGGTTTGAACGCGGGTGGGACCGGCCAGATCGATGGTGGTGTTTTGAGCGCGGGCGAAGGGCGTGCCCGTGAAGAGACCGGCCAGGGAGAGGACGGCACACAGGGGAGCGCGGCGCGGATGCATGTCATCCTAGTTACGACTAACTATCCGCCAAGCCCAGTCGTCAGGCTAACCTAGCCTGAATGGGCATTATTCCTGTAAATTATAAATTTCTGGTGCTCTTAAATGAAAACGATTTAAGAAACAAATAGGGCTTATCGGGCCTAAGCTGCGCAGGATTACTCTGCGTGGTTCTCTCCGCTCTGTTAAACCGACGGATCCGGTTTTTTTGCCGATGCGGTCTTAGAAATTCATGACCGAGGCGTAGGCCTGGCGGTCGGCGAAGTTGATGAATTCGTTCCACTCGTCGAGGCCGAGCGGTTCGCCGGTGTCGAGGCGGCCGAGCGATTCGTCGTAGTGGAACGCGGCGTTGCCGGTGAGGCTGATCTGGCCGGAGACGACGGCGCCCATGACGTTGCCGTTGCCGTTGACGCGGGTGAGGGCGTTGGGGGCGTAGACCACGGCCTTGAGGTCGCCGTTGCCGGCGATGTCGATTTGTTGGTGGACGGTGCTGCCGTTGTTGTCCGTGTCCTGCGCGGTTCCGTAGATCATGAGCGCGCGCGGCTGGGTGTTGAGGTTGGCGACACCGTTGCCGGCGATCTTGATGTTGGCGGAGGAGTAGATGGCCAGGCTCGAGCCGTCGGGGATGCGGATGCTGGAGTTGCCGGCCATGGAGAGGGCGTCGCCGGTGGTGGCGGTGAGGACCAAGGCCACGTGGCCGGTGATGTTGAGCACGGTGCTGGAGTTGCCGCTCATTGAGATGCTCGGCAAACGAACGATGCGGGGATTGGCGGGGTCGAGACTTCCGATGATGGTAGCGGGCGAGCCGTTGATGGACATCGCGGCGACGGTGGTGCCGCCCGAGGGGGTGACGATGGGATCGAAGTCGGCGGTGAAATCGGTGGCGATGCGATCAGGGTCGACCGTCACCTTTATCCACGTGGATTTATTCTTGGCGGCGGAGTCGGCGCCGAGGATGGAGCCGTTCGCTCCGACCTCGTTGGTGGGGTTGTCGCCGCCGGTGGAAGCGGTGCCCCAGATGTCGGCGTTGTTCGTGAAGATCGAGGGGTTGTCGATAAGGATGCTGCCGACGCTGCCGTTGTCGCGGCGGACGGAGGAGGAGTAGGGGACGGGAGGCGTTAGGGCGAGGCGGTCGGGGTCGGAATCCCAGCTGTCCACGGAGGCGTTGTTGCCGCTGAAGGTGATGCGATCCTTGGCGACCAGTCCGCTGGCGAAGCGGGCGCGCTTCTTGAGCGTGACCTTGATCCATTTTTCGATCGGCGGTCCGGAGCGCGGGGTGATGATGCTGCGGGCGACGATGAAGGGTTCGCCGGCGAGATCGCGCCGGTTCACGTAGACTTTCACCTGCGAGGTGGCTCCGCCCGAAAGCGAGCCAAGGACGAAGGTGCGTTGGGCGCGGGTGGCGGTGGCGGAGGGGCCCCAGCCGTTCCACGCGGCCGCGCTCTCGCCCGCGAGTTGTTTGTTGACCGACCACATGCCGTATTCGAGGCCGGTCTCGGCGGCATTCATGGCCGCTCCGGCGTAGAAGCTGCGGTAGGAGAGCTGGCTGGCGGAAGTGGCCAGGCGGATGAAGGACACGAGGCACACGGCGATGCCGGCCGAGAAAAGCATCGCGACGATGAGCACGGAGCCGCGGGGCGAGGCGAGGGAGTAAGGGCGCATGGCGGGTCAGGTCGTGACCTTCTTGTTACGCAGGACGAAGCGGGCCGAGACCACCTTGTTGGTGGCTGCGCCCAGAGTCGTGCGGAGTCGTTCCGCCTCGAGGGAGATCTGGATCTGCTTGGTCATGTTGGCGGCGGCCGCGGCGGAGGTGGTCGAAAAGTCGATGCGTTGGGTGTCGATCTTGTAGGCGGTGAAAAAATCGACCGACGTGTTGCGCTTTATGCCGGTGATGAGCACTCGGGTGCTCCCGGCCGAGGGATAGGTGCGCTGGCGACTAAAGGTGCCTGCTCCGCTGTTGTAGGTGTAGGTGTAGCGGGCCTCGTCGCCGTTTTCCTCGACCGTGACGGTGACGGCGGTGGCGTCGCCGCCGGAAATCGTCCACGACACGCCATAGGCCATGCGCACGTCCAGGGCGAAGGTCTCCATGGCTTCGCGTGCCTGGGCCTCCATGTCGGAGTAATTCTGCACCGCCACTCCGGCGCGGCCGAGAAACAGGAACGCCGAAAGCACGCCGGCGAGCACGATCACGCCCAGCGTCGATCCGATCAAAACCTCCACCAAGGTGAAGGCGCGGAGGAGAGCGAGACGCTCAGGAGCGTGCCTTGGTGTAGTAATACGCATAGAGTCCCTCGCGGCTGTAATGGGTGGAGCTGGCGCGAATGTGGTTTTGTCCGTCCACGCCCCGCCATCTGACGATGATGTCGATTTCTTTCATGTCCCCGGTCTTGCCCGTGACGTCGGACACTTCGCGCGTGATGGTGAAGCGAGAGCGAAGCTCGGAGATGCTCGGCAAATCGGCGGGCAGAATCTCGCCGATGTCGATCGGAGCGGACGCGGGCAAGGCGTTGACCGCGCTCCAGCTCAGCAGGCGGATGCGCTCCATCTCGCTTTGGATAAGCTGGGAGGCGAGGGTGGTGTTGCGCGCGGTGTCGAGCGAGCGCAGGCCCGATTGCAGGACGATGATGGCCGACGCTATGCCAAAGATCATCACGAAGCTCGCCATCATCACCTCCGCGATGGTGAACCCGGAGGCGCGGGCGAAGCGCGGACGTCTCCGCGGAGGACGCGCGCCGCCCGTCTCGGGCGTCGCGGCCGGACAGACGCAAAACAAATTCTCCATGCCCTCCACTTTAGCTGAGGGAGGGGCCGCGGACCGAGGGGCCTAAGCCCTGTTATTTCAGGCCTATTGGCAGGCCCGAACGGGCATCCTGGGTCTTGCCCGCGGATTGCACCCAAAGCGCGGCCGCCTGGGAGCGGCGCTTGACCTTCAACTTGTCGAACACGTTGACCAGGTAGTTCTTGACCGTGTTGTCGCTGAGTCCCAGCTGCACGCCGATTTCCTTGTTGGTGCGCCCTTCGGCGACCAAGGCGAGCACGCGCCGCTCCTGCGCGGAAAGCAGCGAAAGACCGCTGGCGGAATCGCGTCCCGCTCCCGTGCGTCCGGCGCGGACGAGGTCCAGGACTCTCTCCACCAGACCCGTGCCTAGGATGGATTCGCCGTGGTGAAGACTTACGATGGCCTCGATAAGGCGCTCGGGCTCGACCTCTTTCATGAGGTAGCCATGCGCTCCGGAGACGATCGCCTGATGCACGAAGTCATCGTTGGCAAAGGAGGTTAGCATGAGGATGCGGGCGCCCGGATTTTCCTTCAGGATGCCACGGCACGCCTCGAAACCGTCCCCGTCGGGCAGGCGAATATCCAGGAGCACGACGTCCGGCTTGCAGGTTCGCGCCACGGTCAGCGCCTCGGCGACCGATCCGGCCTCCCCGGCGATGACGAGCTCGGCCTGGCGTTGTCGCCCCTCCAGAAGCTCGCGGACTCCGCGTCGCACGAGGGTGCTGTCGTCGACGAGTAGAATGCGGATGCGGGGAAGGGGCGTATCGGCTGAAGCCATACAAGTAGGGTTTGGAAAGTTGAGGAATGAGGGCGTGCGGCGCATGGGCAAGCGCGTTCCTCGCGCCTTCGCCGGAGTCTCCCGCGGGCGGGCGTGACAAAAGCGCCCTTGACTCCGGCGGCAGGCTTTGAGGTTCTGCCCGTTTTCCAAAAGCAAACCCTCGTCTCCTCACTTACCATGGCCAACACCAAATCCGCCATCAAGGCCGCCCGCAAGACCACCCGTCTGACCGCCCGCAACAAGGCGACCAAGACCAAGATCAAGACCCTTCATAAGAAGTTCCTCGCCGCCGCCAAGGGCGAGGACAAGGAGGCCGCCAAGGCCGCCGCCAAGGCCTACGCCTCCGCCATGGACAAGGCCACCAAGTCCGGCGTCGTCCACAAGAACGCCGCCTCCCGCGCCAAGGCCCAGACCGCCAAGGTCGTCTTCGCCAAGTAACAGTTCGTCGCGAGCGCGGCCTTCGCGTCGCCGCTCGTTTTTGTTTAACCCCGCGCCAGCCTCATCGGCGGCGCGGGGTTTGTTTTTTCGCGCCACCGGCCCGCGCGCGCTTGTCCCGCGGCCCGCGCCGGCTTGAGGTGACGGGAGATGCCCGCCGCCGCCGTCCAGTTTTACCTCAGTCCCGCCGCGGAGGACACGTGGACGCAGGTGGCCCGGCCGTGGCTGGAGGCGGGGCGCGGCCGGCTTTCCCGGGCCTATGTCGTGGTGCCCACGCGCGGCCAGGCCCACGCCTTCAAGCAACGCTGCCTGGCCGAGGGCGTGGCGCTCCTCGGCGTCGAGTTTCTCACGCCCGGCCTGGCCCGGAAAAAATGGGCCGCGCTCGACGACGCCGAACGACCGGCGCTCGGCCGCGAGCTCCTTTTGCTGGGCCTGCGCACGCTCATCGCCCGCCGCCTGCAGCCGCTCGCGCCCGCCGATCCGGAGTGGGGGTTTTGGAAGAGCCTGCAAAGCGACCCGGAACGCGCCCTGGATGATTTCGACGAACTGCTGAAAGGTGGTTTTCGCGCCGGCGACTTCCCCCTTGCGCCTCTGGCCTCCGTCTTTTGCGAACTCTCCGCCTGGGTGGACGCCCGCGGCTACGACCTCGCGCCCTTGCAGGCCGAGGCCATGGGTCTCGCGCCGCGCGCCCCCGACGCGCCCAAAATCGGCGGCCGCGTGCTCGTGTGCGGCCCGGGCGCCGAGCTCTGGGGCGAGTTTTTCAACATGGCCGCGTTCGTGCGCCGCTGCGCCGACGTCACGGTCGTCCTGCCCGCGCCCGAGTTTCGCGGACGCGAGGGCCTGGATGAAAAGTGGATCGATCTCTGGCGCGCCGTGCTCGGCGCGGAGCCGCGGATGCTCGAGCCCGCGGCCGGGCCGGGCTCCGGCTGCGCGGGCGTGGCCGCGCTGTGGAGCGGGGCGGGCGAGGCCGACGCGCGCCGCGCCACCGTGCTCGTCGGACGCACCCGGGCCGACGAGATGGAGCTGGCCGCCGACCTGGTCGCCGCGCGCGCGGCCGCGGGCGCGGAGAACATCGGGGTGGTCTTCCCGGCGGCCGACGCCGCGCACCTGCGGTTTTCCCGCGCGCTGGCCCGGCGCGGCGTGGCCTTCGTCGATCTGCTCGGCGCGATCGGCACGCCGCCGGCCGACGTGCTCGTCCAGCGCGGCTTGATCGCGTTTCAGGAAAAGGGCTGCCGTCTCGAGGAGTTGCTCGCGCTCTGGCCCTGGTTGCGCGCCATCGGCGCGGTTACGCTCTCCCTCGCCGAGGCGCGGCGCGCCTGCGAGCGGGCCTTCGACGCCACGCAGTCCCACGCCGTCGAGCGGGCCCTCGCCGTCTGGCGCGGGTCTCCGCGCGCCGCCCCGCTGGTCGAGCTCGCGGAAAAACTCCTGCCCGTGTGGCCGGAGGAGCTGGGCCTGGCCGACGCGCTCGCGCGCTTCCGCGCGCAGTGCGAGGCGCTCGCGCTGGAGCCCCCCGCGCTGGGCGCGCTGGAGGTTTTCGCCAAACGTTCCCCCGAACTTTATCCGCGCGCGACCGCGCTGGCCGCGCTCGCGTCCTTCCTGCCCGAGACCAATCCCGTCCGCGGGGCCCCGGGACGGGGCGGCTTCGCGCGCGTCACCCTCACCACCCGGCGGCGCGCCGAGGGCGTGGCGTGGTCGCATCTCGTGCTGGTCGAGAGCAACGCCGGCGTCTGGCCCGAGCGCCGGCCGGAGAGCTGCTGGCTGACCGACGCGCAGCGCGAGGCGCTCAACGCGCGGGGCCGCTTCAGCCTCGGTCTCTTCACCACCGAGCATCGCGCGGCGCTGGAGCGCGCCGGCCTCGCCGCGCTCGCGCGCGACGCGACCGACGAGATCGTCTTCACCGCCGCCCTGCACGACGACGCCGAGCCCGAGCTGAAACTCGCCCCCAACGCCTGGCTCGAGCGCGTGCTCTGGGCGCGCGGCGCGGACGACGCGGACGGCGATCTGGAGAAGGTCTTCGAGCGCGAGGTCCGCGAGGCCGGCGCCGGCTCCGCCGGGCCCGGGGAGGCAGCGGATTGGCATGCGGTGTGGGCCGGGCGGCGCGACCCGGCGCGACCCTTCGACGAGTTTTTCTTCGCCGGCGATCCCGCGCGCATCACGCCCGCCAGCCTGACCGCGCGCGGCATCGAGGCCGGGGTGCGCGATCCCGCCGAGCTGTGGTTCGAAGGCGTGCTCGGGGCGGGCCGCGTCGGGTGGGAGCCGCTGGCCCGCGCCCGCCGCAAGGCCCTCGGCCAGCGCGCGCACGAGCTCCTGGCCCGGGCCCTGAGCCCGGCCCAGCCCGATCCCCGCGGCTTTGGCGAGATGCCCGGACCCGAGGAGGCGCGGGCCCGTCTGGCCGAGGGCCTCGCCGAGCTGCGCTCGCGCTGGCCGGACGACTACTACTGGGATTCTTTTCACGCCGAGCTGGCGCGCATGTGCGCCGTTCTGCTGGAAAACGTCCACGCCCTGCCCGACGCCGGCCCCTACGTGGCCACCGAGGCGCGCCTGCCCGCGGGGGCCACGGTGCCGCTGGGCTCCGGGGCCTTTCCCGTCACGGGGCGCATGGACCTCGTGCGGCTGGACCGGCCGGGCTGGAAGGGCGCGCGCGTGGACGTGATCGACTTCAAGACCGGTTCCGACCGGCCCTTCTCCGCGGCGCGCATGGCGAAGGACGGCGCCTCCCTCCAGCTCGGCGTCTATCTCGCCGCGGCGCGCTCGCTCGGCGCCGCGCACGGCCGGGTGTGGATGGTGAAGCCCGAGCCGGGCGAGGTGGCCGCGGTGGGCGCGGAGGAGCTGGACGCCGCGCTGGGCATGCTGGGGCGGCTCGATCGCTTCCTCGTCGGCGGCGTCTACGGAGCGCTCACCCGCGACCGTTCCGAGTATTCGCCGGGCGGATACACCTGGCCGCTGGCCTGCGCGCCGATTCCGGAGGCGGTCCTGCGGGCGAAGTTCGCCGCGACCTTCGGCGCCGGGGACGGCGCGGGCGGGGAGGAGGGCGGCGATGAGTGACCCCGTTTCCCGGCCCCTGGCCGACCAGGCGGCGCGCGACCGCTTCCGCGACGAGTGGGGCCGCAACTTCGCGGTGAGCGCCAACGCGGGCTCGGGCAAGACCACCGCGATCTCGGAGCGGCTGGCCGCCATGGCCCTTTCGCCCGGCGGGGCCGCGCTGCTCCGGCGCACCGCCGTGGTCACCTTCACGAAAAAGGCCGCCGCGCAGATCGGGCAGAAGGCCCGCGCGGTGTTGCTCCGCAAGGTCATGGCCGCCGGCGGCCGGGATCTCGCCGCGCTCGACCAGCTGGAGCGGGCGTTTTTCGGCACGATCCACAGCTTCTGCCTGAAACTCGCGCAGACCTACGGCCAGACGCTCGGCATCAACCTCAACCCCGCGGTCGTGCCCGAGGACGACGAGGCGCTCTGGGAGGAGTTTTTGGAGCAGGACGAGATGGGTTTCTCCGGGTTGGCCGAGCCGGAGCTGAGGGCCTTTTTGCGCCACGTGCCGCTGGAGGAGATCTTCCCGCTCGCGCGCCAGCTCGACGCCGCGACGGCGGAAACGCTGCGAACTCGCCGCCCTTCGGGTCCGCCGCCCGCGCTTTCCGAGGCGATCCTCGCGCAGTTGCTGGAGCTTCCGGCCAAGGGTCGGGGCGCGGCGAACGTGGAGCTGAGCAAGCGTCGCGCGACGGCGTGGGCGGAGGATTTCGCGCGCGGCGCGGGTTTTCTTCCCCTCTACGAGCCCGCCGGGTCGGCGAAGGCGGTCGCGGAGCTGGCCGAGGCCTGGATGGCGCCGCTCAAGCGCTGGCTGGCCGCGGCGGCCGCGGCGCTGGCCGGCGAGCTGGCCGGGCGCTACCGCGCGTGGCGTTTCGAGCGCGGGGTGCAAACCTATGCCGATCAGATCGACGCCGCGATGGCCGTGTTGCGCGATCCGCCGACGCTGGACCGCATCCGCGCCGAGGGCTGGCGCGTCATTCTCGACGAGGCGCAGGACACGGATCCGCAGCAGTTCGCGGTGCTGGCGGAGGTGGCGCGCGCGCCCGGCGAGCCGCGCGGCGCGTGGCCCTTGGGCGGAGGCGCGGGGCCGCGTCCCGGCCACTTCTGCATGGTGGGCGACGGCCAGCAGGCGATCTACGGCGGGCGCGCCGACATCGGCAACTTCCGCCGCCACCTGGACGCGTTCGCGCGCGGCGACGGCGGCGAGCGCCTGGAGTTTCACGTGACCTTTCGCGCGCCGCACGCGGTCATCGGGCTTTTGAACGACACGCTGCCCCCCGCCTTCGGCGAGGGGCGCGACCACAACCTGGGCCCGCCGCCGGAGCCGGGCGCGCCCGCGCCGTATTTGCAGGTCAACTACAGCGCGCTCGCCGCCGGCCCGGGCAACGCCCCGGGGCGGGTGGCGCGGCTGCCGCTCGCGCCTCCGGCCTCCGCGCCGAAGGAGGCGGGCGTGAAGGGCTGGATGGCGGAGGAGGCGCGCCAGGCGGCGCGTTTCCTCGCGGAGCGCGGGCCGGAGGCGGTCGGCGCGGCGAACTGGGGCGAGATCTGCGTGCTCGCGCCGCGCAACGACTGGCTGCTCGTCGTGCGCAAGGAGTTCGAGGCGGCGGGCCTGAAGTGCGCGTTGCAGATGCGGAAGAACCGCAACGGCGACCAGCCGGCCTACGCCTGGATGGCGGGCCTGCTGGCGGTCTGCTGCGATCCGGAGAACACCTTCGAGTGGGCGGGCGTGCTGCGCGAGGTGTTCGCGGTGAGCGACGGGCTGATGGCGGCCGAGCTGCGCCGGCTGGGCGGCTTCAAGTGGGAGGAGCCCGAGGCGCATCCCGCGCCGCTGCGGGCCGCGCTGGAGGCGGTGCGTCCCTGGATATTGCAGGCGAACGACGAGGGCGTGGCGCTGGGCGATTTCGCGCGCGGCCTGGCCGAGGCCGCCGGTCTGGCCGCGAAGGCGCGGCGCCTCGACGCGGGCGGCGCCGCGGCGGGCGAGCTCGAGCGCCTGCTGGCCGAGGCCGCCGAGCTGGGCCTGGGCGGCGCGGGTCCGCGCGCGTGGCTCGGAGAGTTGCTGGCGCGGCTGGAGGACGGGCGACCGGCGGGCAAGCCGGCGGACGACGCGATCAACCTGCTGACCTCGCACTCGGCCAAGGGATTGGAATGGCCCGTGGTCATCCCGGTCGGGCTTTGGCGCGGCATCGGCAAGGCGCCCGAGCAGGGCCTGAAGCTGCTGCGCGACGCGCAGGAGGGTCCGCGGGTGTTTTTCGACGGGGCGAGCGTGCCGCAGGAAACCAAGGACGCGCGCGAACGGGAGCGTTGGCGCGAACTGGCGCGCCTGCTCTACGTGACGCTCACGCGGCCGCGGCGCGCGCTGGTGCTTCCCTGGGCGGAAGGGTGGGGCGGACGGCAGCGCGAGGAGCCGAGCTTCGCCGCGTTGTGGGGCGATTGGACGGGCTTCGTGAACGAGATCGACGAGACCTGGCGCGAGCTGGCGCCGGCGCCGCGCAAGACGGCGGGGGCCGGGCTTTCGGGCGGTGAAGCCGCGGCCGGCGAGCCCGCGTCCGCCTCGCCTTGTCCCGCGCCGGCCTTGCCCGCGCGGCTGCTGCCCCACCAGCTGGCGCACACGCCGGATCTGGCGCGCGCGGCGCGTCACGAGTCGGCCTTGGACGAGCCGGTGCCGGTGCGGGCCGGCGCGGAGGAGGCGATCGACTACGGCCTGTGGTGGCACGAGACGCTGGAGTTTTTCCCTTGGGGCGCTCAGGCCGATGTTCTGGCGTCCTACGGCGCGCGGCGTCTCTCCGCGGCGGAGGGCGTGGGATTCGGCGAGCGGGCCCGCGCCGAATGGTCGGCGTGGCTGGCCGGGGAGACGCGGCGCGAGCTGGAGTCGGCGCGTTGGGAGCGCCAGGCCGAGCTGGCGGTTTTCGCGCCGCTGCGCGCGGACGCGTGGATGGACGGCGTCATGGACCTCGTGTTGCACGACGCGGCGGCGAACGAGGCCTGGGTGGTGGACTGGAAAACGAATCGGCGGCGCGCGGGCGAGGCCGACGGGGCATTGCTGGAGCGGCTGCGCGCGGAGTATGCGCCGCAGCTGGCGGCCTACGCGGCTAGCCTCCGCGGCGCGTTTCCGGGGTCGCGGATTCGCGCCTGGGTTTATTCCACGGCGGCGGCTTTGCGGGTGGAAATCGTGTCGGCGGACGTCTAGACGAGGAAGAGACCTCCGAGATTGGGCTTTACAGCGGGGACGGCAGGGTGTTTTCCAGACGGTTTTCTCTGAACAACACCTAAACCCGCACTCTCATGGGCAACCTCAAAAAGAAGCGCCGTCTCCAGATGAACAAGCACAAGCGCAAGAAGCGCCTGAAGGCTAATCGTCACAAGAAGCGCACCTGGCAGAAGTAAGGCGTTTTCACGCCCGGCGGGTCAAAGCCGCTTACATTCAGTTTCCTGCCGCCGCCGGATTTCCGGCGGCGGTTTTTTTACGATTCGGTCATGGGGGGGAATCTGTAAAAAGTCTTGTCTCGCCCAGGGGTGAAGCGAAGGGTTTGCATCCTAGCATGTCGTCCGTTCCTGCTTCTTTCGCGTCGGGCCGCGGTCTTGGTTAAACCATGTTTTTATCCGCCAAGCCCAAGGCCTTCGTCATTGATCGTGGCGAGCAAACCACGTTGGTGGCGCGAGTTTCCTCGTTGCAGACTCCCTTGGTCGTGGAGGACTTGCGCGAGGTGCCCGCCGGCGACGACGCGGCGCTGGCCCAGGCTTTGGCCGAGCTAAGACCCAAAAAGAGCTCCGGCTATGCGCAAGCTTGTTGCGGAGTAAGCCCGAGCACGCGATTCGTGCGCCGGGCCACGCTGGATCCGAAGCGGGTGAAGGAAGCGGACTATTTTCCCGAGCTGGTAAGCACCCAGTTTCGCATCGATCCGGAACAGCATGCGATATCGGTGCTGAACGCGTTCGACGGGCTGGATTACGACACGTCGAAACCAGGCGGAAACAAAGAGGTGGTCTTTTGCGGGCTGCCCACCGCGGAGGTCGGGCGCTCCCAGCAGGAGTTTCTCAGGCACATGCTTTTCCCGGCGCGCCTGGAACTCTCCAGCCTCGCCGCGCTCGGCGCGATCATCGACTACCTCAAATTCACCGAATCCAACAAACCCACCCTGGTTCTGGAAATCGGCGCGGAGCAGACACTCTCCTACATCGTCAGCGCCCGCGGCATCGAGGCGACGCGTCCTATCGCCGTCGGAGTCGACGCCATGGTGCCCGTGGTGCAGAAGGAACTCGGGCTGAAGGACGAGGAATCCGCCCGGAAGCTGTTTCTATCCAACACGTTTGATTTCACCGGCATGGGCGCGTCGCTGTGCAAGCGCCTGCTCAAGGAGCTGCAATCCTCGATGGGTTTCTACGAGGTGCAGACCGGCCAGTCGATCGCCCAGCTCATCTGCCCGGTGCTGACTTCCAAGCTCACCTGGCTGGAGCCGGTGGTGGCGGCCCAAGTCGGCGTTTCCTTGTTTTCCCTCGAGCTCAAACCCTGGCTGGCCGCGCGTCAGATCACGGTGGCCGACGGCATAGGGGGGCTGGATGCCCGCAAACTCGCTCTTTTCGGTCTCATGACCCAGTTCAAGACCTCCGCCTCCGATGCTGTCGTTGCTTAATAAATCAGGCGGCGACAAATCCGCGCCTCGCGTCATTCCCTGGCGTCCGGACTTCCGCGACGCGGCCAGCCTGCCGGACACGAAGACGGTCCGGACGCATTTCTTCGTGAATCTGATCGCGGCGAGCGTGACGGGCGCCCTCGCCATCTATGTTGTTCAGCGCGAGCTCGGCGTGGCGGCGGCGCGGGGTTCCCTGGCCGACGTGGAGGCGCGCATCGCCGCCGCGGCTCCGCTCAGCCAAAAGGCCCAGGCCACCTACAAGGTCTTCCAGGCGGAGGAGGCGAAGTTCAACGA
>JAIXVY010000253.1 GCA_027482505.1 Opitutaceae bacterium
CTCGGCGCCACCGGCGTCAAAGTCTCCGCCCTCGCCTACGGAGGCTCTTCCCTTGGTTCGGAATTTCGCCCCATCGACGAGGCCGAGGGCATTCGCTCGGTGCACACCGCCCTCGATCATGGCATCAACCTGATCGACACCGCGCCCTACTACGGCCGCACCACCGCCGAGATCGTTCTGGGCAAGGCGCTGAAGGGCGTGCGGCGGGATCGCTACGTTCTGGCCACCAAGGTCGCGCGTCACGGCAAGACGCAGGCGGAGTTCGATTTCTCCGCCGCGCGGGTAACGAAATGCGTCGATGAAAGCCTAGCCCGGCTGGGCGTGGACCACGTCGATTTCATCCAGGTCCACGACATGGAATTCGGCGACATCGAGCAGATCATCACCGAGACCATCCCGGCGCTCCGCGAGGTGCAGAAGGCCGGCAAGGCCCGTTTCGTCGGCATCACGTGCCTGCCGGTGAAACTGTTTCGCCAGGTGATGGATCGCGCCGTGGTCGATCAGATCCAAAACTACTGCCACTACTGCCTGAACGACACCGCGCTCGCCGACATCCTGCCTTACTTAAAGGAAAGGAACGTGGGCATCTTCAACTCCGCCCCCCTGGCGATGCGCCTGCTCAGCAACGAGGGCCCGCCCGACTGGCATCCCGCCCCTCCGCTGCTCAAACAAAAGTGCGCCGAAGCCGCGCAACTCTGCCGCTCCCGCGGCACCGACCTGGGTCGGCTCGCCCTTCAATTCGCGATGGCCAACCCCGACATCCACACCCACATCGTCGGCACCGCCAGCTCGAAGCGCGTCCTCGAAAACATCGCCGACGCCGAGACCCCGCTGGATCAAGATCTGCTCGACGCCGTCCTGAAAATCCTCGCCCCGGTGCACAACATCACCTGGGCCTCCGGTCGCCAGGAAAACAATTGAGCGTCACCTTACTCGCATGAAGACCCTCGTCATCGACGCGCCCGGACGCTTTTCCTACGGAGAAAAATCACGCCCCCTCCCCAAGGAGGGCGAGGTCCTGCTCCGCGTTCGCCGTCTCGGCTTTTGCGGCTCCGATCTCAACACGTTTCGCGGCGGCAATCCGCTGGTCACCTTTCCCCGCATCCCCGGTCACGAGATCGCCGCCACCATCGAGGCCGTCTCGCCCGGAGTCCCCGCCGAATACCGCATCGGCCAGGCGGTGACCCTCCTGCCCTACACCACCTGCGGGCGTTGCAGCTCGTGCCGTTCTGGCCGCGTGAACGCCTGCCGGCACAACCAGACGCTGGGCGTGCAGCAGGACGGGGCTTTCACCGAATACATCGTGGCTCCTTGGGAGAAGCTCGTGCCCACCGCCAGCCTCGGCATCCGCGAACTGGCGCTGGTGGAGCCGCTCGCGGTCGGCTTTCACGCCGCCTCCCGCGGGCGCGTGGCGTCGCGCGACACCGTGCTCGTCTTCGGCTGCGGCATGGTCGGCCTGGGCGCGATCGCCGGGGCCGGTCTTCACCGGGGCGCCACCGTGATCGCGGTCGATGTCGAGGACAGGAAGCTGGAGGTGGCCAGGAGAGCCGGCGCCGCGCACGTCATCAACTCGGCCAAGGAAAACCTGCACGAACGCCTGCTCGCGCTCACCGACGGCCACGGCCCCGACGTCGCCATCGAGGCCGTCGGACTGCCCGCCACGTTCACCGCGTGCGTCGACGAGGTCTGCTTCGCCGGCCGGGTCGTCTACATCGGCTACGCCAAGGCGCCGGTGTCGTATGAGACGAAGTTTTTCGTGATGAAGGAACTCGACATCCTCGGCTCGCGAAACGCCACGCGCGACGACTTCCGCGATGTCGTCGCCCTGCTCGAGTCCGGCCGCTATCCGGTCGAGGACACCATCACGCGCACCGTGCCCTTCGCCGAATCCGGCGAGGCGCTGGCCGCCTGGGCCGCCAATCCCGGGGCCGTCACCAAGATCCACGTCGAACTCTAAACCCGTCCCATGCCGGTCATCGATTCCCATCACCACTTCTGGCGCTACAGCGACGAGGAATACGGCTGGATACCGCCTGACTGGTCCGCGCTGCGCCGCGATTTTCTGCCGGAGGATCTCCAGGCCGAGATCGCCGCCGCGGGCGTGGATGGAGTCGTTTCGGTGCAGGCGCGCCAGTCTCTGATCGAAACCGAGTGGCTGCTCGAGCACGCCGCACGGCATGATTTCATTCGCGGCGTGGTGGGCTGGTTGCCCTTGGTCGACGCCGACATCGAGGCGCACCTCGACCGTTTCGCCGCGCACGCGAAGCTCCGCGGACTGCGCCATGTGCTGCAAGGCGAGCCGGACGACGCCTACATGCTGCGGCCGGATTTCGAACGCGGCGTGCGCGCGCTGACGCGCCGACGGCTCGCCTACGACGTCTTGATCCTCGAGCGGCACCTGCCCAATGCCATCGTCTTCGCCGACCGCCATGCCGACGCCACGCTCATCGTGGACCACGTGGCCAAACCCCGCATCGCGGCGGGGGAACTGGAGCCTTGGTCGAAAAACATCCGCGAACTCGCGCGCCGTCCGCACGTCGCGTGCAAGCTCTCCGGCATGGTCACCGAGGCGGATGTCCGAACGTGGACCCCCGAGTCGTTGCGTCCCTATTTCGAGGTCGTGCTCGAGGCCTTCGGCCCCGGGCGGATTCTTTTCGGCACGGATTGGCCGGTCTGCCTGGCGGCGTGCGGTTACGCCCGCTGGAAGGAAACCGTGGAGACTTGGATAACCCCGCTTTCGCCTGCCGAACGAGCCGCCATCCTAGGCGACAACGCCGTTCGCCTCTACCGTTTGCCATAAAGCCGTCTTTCGTCCTGAAAGTCGGGCGATGAGCGACTTTTTCGACGACGACGCGGAGACGCCCGCATGCCGGATCGGTTGCGCGGCGTGTTGCATAGCTCCGTCGATATCCTCGCCGATTCCCGGCATGCCCAACGGCAAGCCGGCGGGCATACCTTGCGTGCAACTCATGCCTGATCTGCGTTGCGCGCTCTTCGGCCGGCCCGAACGCCCGCTGGTTTGCGCCAGCCTGCGTCCGTCCGCGGAAATGTGCGGAGCCTCGCGCGACGAGGCTCTCGCGCATTTGCAACGACTGGAAACCCTCACCGCCCCGCGTCGCGCTTGAAGCGAGGCGCGGCCTGTCGGCGCGAGAGATTACTGCGGCCGCTCGTCGGTCAGCGAGAGCACGCGACGCGCGGGAATGGCCACGGTGGTGCCGCGCTCGGTGACGACGACCAGCACCGCGCCCTCCGCTTCCAGCGAACGGATACCGGCCAGCGTGCGAAGCGCGGTGCCTTCCTTTTCGTAGGTCAGAAACAAGGGCGCCCCGCTAAAATGGCGGAAGGCGCGCTCGTAGCCCTTGGCCAAGGCTTCGCCCTCGCTCAGCATCTCGACTTTGACATCCGGCACCGCGTCGGCGGCGCGAAGCGCGGGAGTGAGCATGGCCAAGAAACAAAACGCCAAAGGCGCACGGCCCAGGCGGCGGAGGGAATGCGAGGTATGCATGCGAAAAAGCGCGGCCCAAAAAGGCCGCGCCTGTCTTTGACCGCCTTCCGGAACAAAGGTTGCCCGGCAGTCGGCCTAGCGTGCGGCCGCCAGCGCGTCCGCAACCGTAAGACGCTTTTCGTAAATAGCTTTGCCTATGATCACGCCGTGCAGATTTGGCTGGCGGCGGGCCAGCTCGGCAAGCGCCACCACGTCGGAAAGCTGCGAGACCCCGCCGCTGGCGATGATCTGCGCGCCCGCCGAAGCCACCGCCTCGGCCAAGGCTTGTTGCGCGGGTAGATTGGGGCCGGTCAACATTCCATCGGTGCCGATGTCAGTGTAGATGATCATGCGCACGCCGAGTCCGGCCATGCGCTTCGCGAGCTCCAGCGCGCCGGTGTCGGTGGTGTCGACCCAGCCCTTCACGGCGACCTTTCCGTTCTTCGCATCGATGCCCACCGCGATCTTGTCGCCAAACCCTTTCACGAGGTCCGCGACGAACTCCGCGCTCTCGGCCGCGCGCGTGCCGATCACGACGCGGCTGACGCCAAAGCCCAGCGCGCGCTCGACTGCCGCGCGGGTGCGCAGACCGCCGCCCAACTGGACCTTCAGCCCGACCGCCGCGATCGCCTTCACCGTCTCCAGGTTTTGCGGTTCGCCAAGAAAGGCCCCATCGAGGTCCACCACGTGCACCCAGGCGCTGCCCGCCTGCTTGAACTGCCCCGCGACCTCGGCGGGATTGAGCGAATACACCGTCTCCTGGTCGGCCTTGCCCTGGGTGAGGCGCACGCAGCGGCCGGCTTTGATGTCGATGGCGGGATAGATGGTCATAGGCGGAAAGTCGGAAAAGGTCCGAAATTGCCCACGAAACGCGGGAAAAGACACGAAAATTTCGTCTCCGGAACCTTCGTCCGTTTTAAGAAATTTTCTTTCGTGTGTTTCGTGTGTTTCGTGGGCTCCTATCTCGCCATGGCCAAATCGAAATCCCCCGCGCCCTCCCCCGTCGTTCCCCCGTTTCTCGCCGAGTTGCTCGCCGCGCGCTCGCCCTCGGGGGCCGAGCAGGAGGCGCAGGCGGTCTTCGACGCCCATGTGAAGCCCGCCGCCGATCGTTACGAAAACGACGTGATGGGCAACCGCATCGCGACGCTCAATCCCGACGGCGACCCCGTCCTCATGCTCGCCGGCCATATCGACGAACTCGGCCTGCAGATCAGCTACGTAAACAAGGACGGCTATCTGTATTTTAACACCATCGGCGGCCACGACCGCGTGATGATCCCCGGCCGTCGCGTGATCATCTCCACCCAAAACGGCCCGGTGCTTGGAGTCACGGGCAAGCGCGCGATCCACCTCATGGACGACGCCGATCGCAAGAAGGTCCCGGAGATCCACGAGATGTGGATCGATATCGGCGCGAAGTCGAAAAACGAGGCGCTTGAGCGCGTGCGCATCGGCGATGTGGCCACCTACCAGCCGGGCTTCGAATTGCTGCACGGCACCATCGGCGTGGCCCGCGCTTTCGATGACAAGGTCGGCGCCTACGTGGTCGGCGAGGTGCTTCGCC
>JAIXVY010000465.1 GCA_027482505.1 Opitutaceae bacterium
CATCGGGCTGGCCGCGACGTGGGACGCCGGACTGGTGGAGCGCGTGGCTGGCGCCATCTCCGAGGAGGCGCGGGCGAAGCACCACGCGGCGCTGCGACGTTTCTGCGAGACGGACCAGTATCAGGGGCTTACGTTCTGGTCGCCGAATATAAACATCTTTCGCGATCCGCGCTGGGGTCGCGGCCAAGAGACTTGGGGCGAGGACCCCGTGCTCACGGGCGAGCTGGCGAGCGCTTTCGTGGCGGGAATGCAGGGGAACGATCCGCGTCATCTGAAGACGGCGGCCTGCGCCAAGCACTACGCCGTGCACTCCGGGCCGGAAAAGGACCGGCATTCCTTCAACGCGGTGGTGAACGCGCACGACTTGTGGGACACTTATCTGCCCGCCTTCGAGCGACTGGTGCGCGAGGCCCGGGTGGAGATCGTGATGGGCGCCTACAACCGAACTCTGGGCGAGCCCTGCTGCGCGAGCAGGTTTCTGCTGCTCGATATTTTGCGCGACCGCTGGGGCTTCGAGGGCCACGTGGTTTCGGACTGCTGGGCGCTGAGCGATATCCACAAACATCACCGCGTGACCGCCGATCCGGTGGAGACCGCGGCGCTGGCGCTCAAACGCGGCTGCGACCTCTCCTGCGGTTGCACCTTCGACTTGCTGGGCGAGGCGCTTAAGCGCGGCTTGATCACCGAGGCCGAGCTCGACCTCGCGCTCGGGCGGCATTTGCGCACCCGGTTCAAGCTCGGTCTGTTCGACCCGCCAGAACGCGTGCGCTGGGCCGCCACTCCCGAGCGGGTGGTGGGAAGCGCGGCCCATGCGCGCATCGCCCGCGAATCGGCGCTGCGTTCCTGCGTGTTGCTTCAAAACCGGGACGCCATCCTGCCTTTGCGAGCAGATTTGCGCAGCCTCTATATCACCGGCCCCATGGCCTCCTCGTTCGAGGCCCTGCTGGGCAACTACCACGGGCTGCCGGCGCGGGGAGCGACCCTGCTCGAAGGGATCGTGGCGGCGTTGCCCGAGGGGGTGCGCGCGGACTACCGACCCGGCTGCCTGGCCTCGGAGCCAAAGCGAAACGAGTTGGAATGGGCGGAGTTCGAGGCCGCGAAATGCGACGTGACCATCGCCTGTCTCGGTCTTACCGCGCTGCTGGAGGGCGAGGAGGGCGACGCGATCGCAAGCGGTTCGCGCGGTGATCGAGAGGGCATTCTGCTGCCGGCGGAACAGCTCGCTTTTCTGCGCCGCCTGCTGGACCGCGGCGCCAAAGTCGTCGTGGTGCTTACCGGCGGATCGGCGATTTCGCTCGGGGATCTCGCGGAGCGAGTGCATGCCATCCTCTGGGTCGGGTATCCCGGCCAGGAAGGCGGCACCGCGGTGGCCGACCTGCTCTTCGGGCGGGAAAGTCCCTCGGGCAAGCTGCCGGTCACGTTCTATCAAAAGATAGAGGATCTGCCGCCCTTCGACGACTACGCGGTGCGCGGCCGCACCCACCGCTGGTTCGAGGGCGTGCCGGCCTGGCCCTTTGGCTTCGGGCTCGGTTACGCGCGTTTCGAGTATGAGGACTTGCGCGCGCCCGCACGCTGGAAAGGCGGAGACGCCGCGCTCGCCGTGACGGTGACGTTGCGCAACGCCGGGGACCGCGCGGCGGAAGAGGTCGTGCAGCTTTACGCCACCGAGATCGCGTGTCCCGGCGGGCCTGCGCCGCGTGAAAACCTGCTGGCTTTTCGTCGCGTCCGGCTCGCTCCGGGCCGGAGTCGCCGGGTGCGGTTTCGCGTGCCCGCGGAACGGCTGCGACTGGTCGATGAATCGGGCAATCGCGTGCGCGAGCCGGAGTCTTTCACGGTGTGGGCCGGAGGCAGTTCGCCGCATCCTCGCGCGCAGGTTCTTGGCGCGCCCGAGGGTCGCGCGACGCGCGTGCTTCGACAGGCATATACCGTATAACATCCGGGCGGTGGTGGCGCGGGGACGGCTTCGCCAGAGGTTGGCGATCTACCCCGTCGTCGCCCCATGAAATTGTTTCTTTCCCCGCTCTTCGCGTGTGGTCTTGGCCTGTCCGCGCTTCTGCATGTTCTCCCGGCTCGCGCCGCGGTGCTGACGGATCCGCCGCTCGCGACCGGGCCCCAGGCGCTTGACCCGACGGCAGGCAGTCTGGCCGGCCGCCAAAACGTGACCGTGCGCGCCTCGGGCGCGGCGACCAAGGAGGCCTTGCTGGCGGTGCCGGGCTTCGCGGTGGTGCAAAGTTTCCCGGGCTTCGAGGGCACGGTGAAAAGTCCGGTGAACCGCATCGAATTTTCCGACGGGCGTCCGGCTATCACCCTCACGATAAACACCCGCTTCGGCTACGG
Source organism: Opitutaceae bacterium (assembly GCA_027482505.1). GTDB lineage: Bacteria > Verrucomicrobiota > Verrucomicrobiia > Opitutales > Opitutaceae > IMCC26134_A. The sequence continues at coordinate 2,338 of JAIXVY010000465.1, forward strand.
CGGCTGCGCCGCGGGGCCGGGGGTCAAGGGAGCCTACACTTCGGGTGCGGAGACGCCGAAGGAGGGCGAATCGATCTACATCGGCGACAACGTGAACGATCTGATCTACGCGATCGAATTCAACCCGCCCGTGGCCGCGGCGGCCTTCACCGTCGCGCGCACCGCGCCCACGGCCGGACCCGCTCCGCTCTGGGCGGCCAGTTACCACGGTCCCGACGGCGCGCTGCTGGAGCGCCAGACCGCCGCGCCCACGCACGCGCCCAACGTGGCCGCGCTCTTTGCTCGCGTGGCCGGGCAGGGGCCGCTGATCGCGCGCGTGGTCTTCGGACGCGACCAACCCACCACGCCCTTCGTGATGGGCAGCGCGGTCGTGTTTGTGGACGATCTCGGCTTCGCGCCCGCGGGACCGGAGGCGGCCCGCGCGGCCAAGGTCGCCGCGCTGCGCGCGACGGGCGGCGTGGCCCGGCCGGCGCTGGCCGCGGCGATGGGCGCGCCGGAGGGCGAGACGATCGACTATCCGGCCGGCGGCGCGAGCCCCCAGGGTTTTCTGCAACGCATTCCGGGCTTTGGCGTGGTCCAAACCTGGGCGGGCTTCACCGGTCTCGTTCGCGGTGCGCGCGAGGGCGTCAACACCCTCGATTTCGAGCAGGGGCTCGACTTTCGATTTCACGTGACCGCGACGGGCGACGGCGCCGAGGGCGCGGGCGCGGTGACGAGCGAGGACGCGTTGGCGACGTCCCCGCGCGACGCGCTGAGAATCGGCGGCGCCGGCGCGCCCCGCGTCCTGGAGATCAGCGCGGGAGTCTATGACGCGAAAACGGGCGAGTTCTTATCCGACGGCGCGGTGTATGTGGCGGGCTTTGTCGTGACCAATCTCGGCGCGGGCGAGGTTCGAGCCACCTTCTATAATCGCGCCGGCGACGTGCTCTCCACGCAGACCGCCTCGGGCATGGAAGATCCGGCCAACGCGGGCAACCCGGCGACGCGCCGCGGCGCGGAGGTGTATTTCGGCCACATCGCGACCTCGCCTTCGGACGAGAGCCGCTGGGTGCATCGTATCCGCG
>JAIXVY010000436.1 GCA_027482505.1 Opitutaceae bacterium
AGAGACCGGAACGTGGGAAAATGGCAGCGGATCTCAGTTAGCAACGAGCAAACGCTATTATTATACCGCCACAAACAATAAGGATCTTTTCCGCAATCAGGTAAGTGCCGAGGTCGCGCCGAATGGACAAGCGATGGTGACCTTGCGCCAATGGGGGCGTGTTTTCACTCTGCCCGGCAACCAAGGAGGTTCCAATGGAGTGGCTGAGACATATCAGCCGGAGACGGACGTTCATCAGTATTTTAACACCGACTATAGTTACAACAACACCCACGCGCCCTGGTCTCTTCTCGGCACCCTCTCCGGATCGGTCAATCCGCCCGCTGTGGCGGACATGCAGCTATACGGATCTTCCGCAGCCGATCTAGTGACGTCTTATAACGGCTTCGATTTCGGCCCCTGCGACCTCTATGTCATTCCGGGCAAGACGACTCTCCAGCTTTCCTATGTCGATGGCCGCAGAAACCTGCGCCGCACCGAGACCCTCCTTCGCAATTTCAGCCAAGGCTGGGATCTCGTCGCCTGGAGCAACCTCACCTACAACCTCCGCAATCAACTGATCGAGACCGTCAGCTCGAACCTGTCGCAACGCACCAAGACGGTGCTCAGCTACCGCGGCGTGGTCGATGGCGCGGGGCGCTTCGTCTACTCCGCCGCCGGCCTTGTCTCCGACTATAAGACCCGGGAGGTCACTTACGCGCCCGATGACGTCACCATCGCCTCGGAGACGCTCTTCGAATACGATGCGCTCGGCCGCGTGGTCTCCACCGTGGTCAAGGGCTTCTCCGGCCCGGTCGACGCCGCCTACGCCGGCTTGATCGCCCCACGCGACGAGGTGCGCTCCTTTGTCTACGACGCCGCCGACCAGATTTTGGTCGAAACGCGCTCCTTGGTCGCCTCCGGTGGCGAGTCCAACAAGCCCCTCGCCCAGATCACGCGCGTCTATGACCAGGCGGGCCGCCTCACCAGCGAGAGCGAACTGGGCGGCCAGACCCGCACCAGCTCCTACCAGCCCTCCGCCAACAGGACCACCACCGTCACCGCCTCGGGCACCGCCGCCCAGCTCACCCGCGTCGCGGAAACCTATTTTGACGGACGGCCCAAGTCCGTCACCGGGCTCTCTGCCGAGGCGGATGGCGCGGTCGATGAATTCTACACCCATCAGATCGAGGCCGACGGCTCGCGCTCCACCACCGTGCGCCAGGGTTCCTCCAGCAGCCCTCGCTTCCAAAAAACCTTCACCGACTGGCTGGGCCGCACCACGCGCGTGGTCGCCCCATCGCCGGCCGGCGGCTCCGGCACCGTGGAGACCGTCACCGAATATCAGCCCGGCACCGGATTGCCTTGGCGCGTCTTCTCGCCCGGCTCCGCCCCGGTGATCACCGTCTACGACACTTTTGCCCGGCCCTACCGCACCGGCCTCGATGTCGGCGGCAATGGCGCCCTCGACGAAGGCTCCGCCGACCGCATCGTCGAAAAGCTGGATCGCGGCCTCTTCGAGGGCGGCGCCTGGTGGTCGCTCGCCGAAGAATACACCTGGTTCTCCACCGGCTCCCCGACCAAGACCCTCGTCTCCAGTCGCAAGACCCGGCTCGGCGGCTTTGCCCTCAACCAGCTCTCCGAAGACATTTCCACCGACCAGGAGGGCAACGCCACCACCGTGGTCGTGACCGCCGACTACTCCCGCCGCCAGGTCACCACCACCACCACGATCCCCGGCCTCGCCCAGACCGCCCAGACGGTCGCCCTCGACGGACTCGCGGTCTGGAGCCGCGCGCCCGACGGCCTCGTCACCAAGACCGCCCACGACCGCTACCGCCGGCCGATCACCGTTTACGTGCCGAAGATCAACGGCGCCGCCACCGAGTTCAACAACACCCACACCCTCTACCGCGACGACCTGCCCGTGGCCTCCGCACAGGTGCACCGCGTCATCGACCCGTCCGGACTCGTCTCCGAGACGCTCTACGAATCCGGCACCCTGCGCCCCTCCGCCTCCCGCGAGGGCCGCCTCTCCGCCCCGCTCGACCTGGCCTCGCCTCTCCTCGCCCCGGTGAAGGAGGTCAAGACCGCCTACAACCGCCGCGGCCAGGTCACCCACCTCTACGGCACCGGCGCCTCGCCCGTGCGCTACGTTTACAACGCCTACGGCGAACGCACCGAGCAGCACACCTTCCGCGACGACGGCGGCGGCTACGCCTCCCCCGCCGCCTTCCCCGCCATCGACTCGCCCGCCACCGACCGCGTGCGCTGGGAGCATGACCCCGCCTCCGGCGTCCTCCTGCGCAAGACCGACGCCCTCGGCCGCTTTGTAAAATACGACTACGACGCCGCCGGCCGCATCCAGAAACGCTACTGGGCCCGCCACCGCACCCCCGGCGTCACCACCCTGCCCGCCACCGATGCCGACCGCCTCGCCGCCACCCTCGACTACCACCCCGCCACCGGCGATCTCCTCACCCTTTCCTACAACGATGGCGCCACCCCCGCCATCTACACCGAATACGATCGCCTCGGCCGCAAGACCGCCCTGACCGACGCCGCCGGCCGCCGCACCTTCGCCTACGATCCCGCCCGGCCCTGGCGCTACGCCGGCGAGACCCTGCCCGACTTCTTCGGCTCCCGCACCCTCACCCCCCTTCGCGCCGAGGTCACCTCCACCGGCGCCGGCACCTGGGGCGAGCATACCCTGGCCTTCGTGAAGGGCGCCGCCACCGGCTACGCCCTCGGCGTCGCCGGCGCGCCCGAGCGCGATCTCCGCCTCGATTACCAGATCGCCAACACCGGGCGCTTCGCCGGCCTTCACGCCCGCGCCTTTGGCGGCGACGGCGGCACCGGCCCCTTTCACTACACCTACGCCGGCCAATCCCGCCTCGTCTCCGCCCTGCGCGGCGACCAGGTGGGCCACACCCTCGCCCGCGCCTACGATCCCGTGCGCGGCCTCCTGACCCGCATCGAGACCCGCCGCGGCTCCACCCTCCGCGTCGGCTACGACTACGCCTACGACGCCCGGGCCCGCCGCACCTCCTCCACCCTCACCGGCGACACCCTCGCCGCCGACTACGGCGACGCCCTTCGCACCGACTACGGCTACGACGACCGCGACCAGCTTCTCTCCGCCGACACCTACCTCGGCTCCACCGGCACCGCCCGCCCCCTCCCCGGTCGCCGCCATGGCTACGGCTACGACGACGCCGGCAACCGCCTCACCTCCACCCATGAGCGCACCGACCCCGCCAAGGAGGCCGACTACATCGCCAACGCCGCCAACCAATACACCGCCCGCACCCACGCCGGCCTGCCCGTGCGCGGCCTCGCCCGCGCCGACGCCCCCGTGGCCGTCGACGGCCAGTCCGCCCTGCGCCAGGAACGCTACTTCTGGCGCGACCTCGACTTTGGCGACACCCCCGCCCGCGGCCGCGTCTACCCCGTGGCCGCCGCCCTCGCCGGCCAGGGCGCCGGCGGCAAGGACGCCGTGCAGCTCGACTACCGCGCCGCCCTCTTCCCCGGCGCCACCGAGGCCTTCGTCTACGACGCCGACGGCAACCTCTCCTCCGACGCCACCTGGACCTACGCCTACGACGCCGAGAACCGCCTCGTCGTCATGGAGCGCAAGGAGTGGACCGTCTTCACCGGCTCCACGCCCCGCCAGCGCCTCGAATTTGCCTACGACCACCAGGGCCGCCGCATCGGCAAGCGCGTTTACCACGCCGCCGGCCCCCTCGGCGTCTGGCAGCTCCAGAAGGAGCTCCGCTTTATCTATGACGGGTGGAACCTCATCGCCGAGCTCGATGCCCGCGCCCCCGGCCTGCCCCTCCTCCGCTCCTATGCCTGGGGCCTGGACCTAGGCGGCAGCCTCACCGCCAGCGGTGGCGTGGGCGCCCTCGTGCAGATCTGGGACCACGTGGCCGGCGCGCGCTACCTGCCCGCCTACGACGGCAACGGCAACCTCGTCGCCTTATTCGAGGCCGGCGGCGGCACCCTCGCCGCCGCCTACGAATACGGCCCCTTTGGCGAGGCCATCCGCACCCAAGGCAGCTTCGCCGCCGACAACCCCTTCCGCTTCAGCACCAAATACACCGACGCCGAGACCGGCCTCGTGTATTACGGCATGCGTTATTACGATACCAAGAACGGCCGCTTTATCAACCGCGACCCCATCGAAGAACGGGGAGGCCTCAACCTCTACGGCTTTTGCGGCAACGACGGCGTCAACCGCTACGACGTGCTGGGCATGAGTTGGTTTAGCAAGGCGTGGAAGAAGGTGAAAAAGTGGATGGGGAAGAATAAGTGGGCGGCTTTAGCTGTTGGTGCCGTCCTTGGTGCGTTCACGGGAGGACTTGGATGGGCGGGTTTTGGAGGTATGATATCGGGTAATGCAATAGTGGCGGGGGCCATAAATGGTGCGATTGGTGGTTTTGTCGGGGGTGCTAGTAGCACAGCATTAATGGGAGGTAGCTTGAGCCAATCCTTAACTGCGGGAGCATGGGGAGCACTAGGCGGAGCTATCGCTGGAGGCGTCGGTGGTGCTTATGGCGCTCCCGCTACTGCCGATAGGGCATTCTCCTGGGGCTACGAGGGTGCGCGCGCTGTTACACATGGTGTGGCTCAGGGCGGTGTGGCCGAGTTACAAGGCGGCAAGTTTGGGTCAGGTTTCTTATCAGGCTTTGCGGGATCAATGGGTGGTTCTGGATTCGGCCAATGGTTTCCCAAAGCCAAATGGTATACCACCATACCTGCGGTGGGCACGATTGGCGGTTTTGCATCACGGTTAGGTGGCGGTCGCTTCGAAGATGGCTTCGCGTCGGCGGCTTTTATCGAGGCTTTCAACCACCTTGCCCATCCTCCGGAGTATATGCGTCTAATAGAGTTGAGAGACAAATGGGAGGAAAGTGGGAATCCTAACCCGTTCCCACTGACCGAAGATCAGCAAAGAATCATCTTTACTTATGAGGCGCGTAATATTGAATCTGAAGATTTCAATAAAGACGCTTTGTGGGACTTTCTTCCCAAGCTTGAGTCTGTAGATAGTAGTTTCTTCTATCGAGGAGTCGGGTCTACGATGAGATTCAGATTGGCAGACGGAACTGTGGTTTGGGGTGGTGACATAAACTACAAGCTACAGGGCATGGCATGGAAAGCTCATGCCTCATTCTATACAGACCCAATAGGCGCAGTCACTATATATGGCCACAATGTCGTGCGAAGATACTTCAAGACCGGCAATGCCGATTGGGCTAAGGCGCGGAGAGGCGTCATATGGGCTTCCCAAGGTTACGAAGAATACGAATCATACCTTCAGCGTTGAAATCTAGAAAAAACATTTTGATGCTTGTGGCATGTGTCATATTTGTGACTTTGTATTTGCTTGTTAGGGCAGGATACTCGGTCTGGCTTACTTATGACACTCCTGTGCATAATTGTGAGGAGTTGATTCGGGTTACTGGGAATCAAGTCGTGCGCCAGGGGGTGCGAGATTGGATAAATAAAGAAGTGGAGTGCTTACGAATGTCACAAGGCAGTGGAAACAATGCCCATCAGTATCTGATGCTTGATTCAGTTTTTGATTGGGGGAAGGCTGGTGCGAATTTGCGCCTGATAGGGCCACAGCGCGTCGAGATCAGATTTGATGCGCATGGAGAGTTGTCGGCAGCAAACATTTCTGTGGGAAGGGTTGGAGTCATATACACAATTTCGGGCGATCTCATGGGTTATGAGCCTTTTGTGGTGAAATCGCACGATGATATTTATGTTTATCACCAAGATAACTGATGACGATGCAAGCCAAAGGGGTCAGGCCGAGTAATGTTATATTTCCATACAAAAAATTTGGCCCCCGTGCCATCGATCTTTCCGCCCACCTAACACCGACACCGAACCGCCTCCGGCTAAATCACACTCCTTCTTTCCTGTTTCACATGCACGTTTCCCTGCTCCGAAAATCGATCTTATCGTTGTTTATCGCCGTCATGGCGCTTTTGGCTGGTGGCTGCGCTTCCATTACGCGTGGCACCAAAGATAAGCTGCAAGTGCTCTCCGAGCCCACCGGTGCTCAGGTTACGCTCTCCACTGGCCAGACGGGCACGACCCCCGTTACTTTTAAGCTGCCGCGCAAAAAGGGAGTCATCGTCGAGGTCGCCAAACCGGGTTACCACACCGAAAAAGTCGTGGTCAGTTCGAAGTTTGCCGCCGGCGGAGGCGTGGCGCTGGCCGGCAATGCCTTGGTGGGAGGCCTCATCGGTGCCGGTATCGACGGTCTGAGCGGCGCCACCCTCAGCCTGAAGCCCAACCCCGTATCCGTCACGCTGCGCCCCCTCGAGCCCGCCGCCGCTCCGGCCGAAAGCCAGGTCGCCCCCACCGCCGAACCTCCGGCGACTTCGCCAACCGTCGATCCCGCCGCTGCGTCGGCAGCGCTCCCTGACCAGCCTGCGGCACCGGCAAGCGGTGCCTAAAGTTTCCCTGAACAAGCCTAATTCGCCCATCCTCAATCCAAACCACGCCATGCCCTCCCGTATCTTGCGTATCCTCCTGCTCGCCGCCGCGACGCTTGTCGCGCTGCTCCACACCGGCTGCACGACCCTGGCCGACGCCCAAAAAGGTCGCGGCACCGGCACCACTGTGGCCTATGCCGCCAGCTTTGACGAAATCTGGGCCGCTCTACCCGCTGCGATTACCCAAGCGGGGTTGGAATACATTTCCGCCGACTCTGAGGCCCGCTCGGTCCTGGCGCAACGTGGCATGACCGCGTTTAGCTACGGCGAAAACGTCGCCATTTTCGTCAAATCCGCCGGTCCCGCCCGCCAGGATGTCGAAGTCGTGTCCAAGCGAGCCATGGCGACCAACGTGTTTGCCCCCGACTGGGCCAAGCCGATCTTTGTGGAGTTGGACAAAAAGTTCTCCCGCGCGCCCTAAGCCCGAACTCGTGCACTAGCTCGGGTGGCATCGGATAACCGATTGGGGCGGGGACAGCCGAGTAGCGTAAGGCCGAGTTTTGTTGCGGGAATCACGCCCCTCGGCTCCCGCAGAATATCTACAAATAAACGATATGCAGGGGATAAAGAGAACTAGTCAATCGAAAGTATAAATCTAATGAACTCGGCCTGTCCCCCATCTGGGGCATGGAGGGGAGAATTATCCATTTTATGAAGAACTTAATCATACTGATTGCCGGGCTAGGGCTTTGGGCCGGAGTCCATGCGCAAGGCATCTACGTGACCGGCAACGGAGTGGGCGTGGGCACCGCTAACCCGCAGGGTGGATTCTCGGTCTCGTTCAACGACGGGGACTTGTTGAGTCTGTATTCCCCAGGCGGCAATACCTTGGCGCTCCAGACTCTCTTGGATGGGAGAAGCTTGGCGACCTACGGCACTTATGGTGGTGCCTTTGAAAATCGCCTCCTTCTACAGCCCTTGATTGGCAACGTGGGCATCGGGGAACGCTGGCCGCTCTCCAAGCTGCATATCCAGGCCAACACTTCGTCCGACGGCCACGAAGGCGTAATGCATGGCTTGGCGATATCCACCGGGACTGCGGGGCAAACACTGTGGATGGGATACGATGGCACCCAGGACATCGCCTACATCAATGCTGCCAAAAGTGGCGCGATTCGGCCCTTGGTTTTGCAAAGCCGAGGAGGCGAAGTGCGCTTGCAAGGCGCGCCAAATCCCAATGGGTGGTCCACGCATTTTAATTACAGTTTTCCCGGAGGCGGGGCCAATTATATTCGGGGCGATACCATAATCGCCGATGGAGGAAACAAGGTTGGCATCAATACGACCACTTTGGATGAAACACTGAACGTCAATGGCCGTATCAAGCACAAGGGATTGGTGACGGCACCGACGACTTGGGCGGATTATGTATTCGAGGACGGATACAGGCTGGCGCCATTGTCCGAGGTGGAGGAGCATATCAAGACGGCCGGCCACTTGCCGGGCATTCCGTCCGCCCATGAAGCGACAACGAAGGGCATCGAGATGGTCGACATGCAAATCCGCCTGCTGGCCAAGGTGGAAGAACTCACCCTGCACCTGATCGCGATGGAAAAGCGCATGGCGGCACAGCAGGCGCGCATCGCCGAACTGGAGGGTGGCCGATAGTTCAAGGTTCGCACCGTGGCGATTTATACACTATATTTATGCGCGCATTATATGCATTCCTAGTCGGATCGCTGCTCACGCCCTTGGTTTGGGCCCAAGCTATCAACGTAACCAACCAGGGAGTCGGGCTCAATACCTCAAACCCGGAGGCCAAATGGGATATTTACGCGGGAACCTTGGGAACTGCGCCAGGGAATACATTCAATTTCGTGAGCCTAAGTTCGCACAGCGCCAACCATGATCGCTTGCAGATGAAGTCCGTGCGCGAGGCGAACGGCGCCAGTTGGGAAACGGCTGCATTCGTCCTGCAGCGTAAGGTGGATGTCACGGATATGGGTTATGTGAAGTTTACTGGGCGCGATCTCGCGTTGGGCAGTGGACCAGTAGAAGCAGCGCGAATTCAGGAAAACGGCAGAGTCGGGCTGGGATTGTCTAACAATTATGCCATTGAGGCGAAGAAAAAAAAAAAAAACGGCACTGCTGTGATTGATGCCACAAACTTTCAAAATTCGGAGGCGCTGGATTGGCCTAATACTGCTTTGATCGTGAAGAGACATGATGATTATAATCACATGCGCATGCTTTCTTTTGCGCACGTGGGCGACTCCAACTATCAGACAGGCGAGGGGGTGTGGGGATTTAAATTATTTGATAATGTCGGCGGTAAAGCGGTGTCCGACGCTAATACTCACTTGTGGTTAGGCGGACCTGGAAATTTTTTGGTAGCTACCGGTAACGTAGGTATTGGGACGGTGGCGGCCACGCACCGCCTAACGGTTGCGGGGCAAGTGAAGGCGACAGGCTATGTAACGGGATCTGTTGCGTGGGCGGACCACGTGTTCGCCGAAGATTACAACTTGGCGCCGCTGGGCGAGGTGGAGGCGCACATAAAAGAGAAGCGTCATCTGCCGGGCATACCCTCGGCGGCGGAAGTGAAGGCGGCGGGCGGGGTGGAGCTCGGTGACATGCAGGTCAAGCTGCTGGCCAAGGTGGAGGAGCTCACTTTGCACCTGATCGCCTTGGAAAAGCAGGTGCGTTCCCAGCAGGCGCGCATTGCCGAGTTGGAGGGCGGAAAGCTTTAAGCCATGAGAATCCTAAAAATGAATACGCTTCGGCTAATGCAGCTGGCGACTGCGGCGCTCGTCCTCTCCGGTGCGAGGGTGACGGCCGAGCCCGACGTGGTGATTTCCAATCGCACCTTCGGAGCGGGAGAAAATAAGGCCTATTGGGGAGCCTACACCCTGCAGACCATGGATACGGTGGTGGTCCAGGCGGGGGCGAATGTGTCGTTTGCCTCGGGCGGCATCATCCGTCTGGCTCCGGGTTTTCGCGTGGATGCCGGGGGGCAGTTTCGGGCCGTGGTGCAGGCCAACGCAGCCTTCGATCCAGGCAACTACTACGGTGGCACTTCGCCGACTGTAGCCCCGCTTTCGCCCTACATAGTCTACGGGGCGGCCGGCGCGTTCAACGCCCAGATGCTGGACGTGGCGGTCTGGAACACGGCGGGCACGGCGCCGCTGGCCGGTGCGCCTGTCCTGATAACGATCGAGGAAGGCGAAGGCTGGTTGTCCGTCGGCAATGGAGCGGGCGCGGTGTTGACGCGCACGCTCGAGCTGACCACGGACGGTCTGGGCACGGTTCAGGTATATTTTAAACAACCCACCGCGATCGGCGCGCAGAGCGTGGTCCGCGTGATCGCAGGCAACTCGTCCCAGCTTCTGCGCACCCAGTCCTACGACGGAGCCGCCGGCACGGGGGGCGCCGACACCGATGGCGACGGCCTGACGAATCAGACCGAGCAGTCCACGCTGGGGACAAACCCCGCGGTGGCGGCCGCGCCGAGCACGCTGCCCGGGCTGGTGGTCTTTTGATGTTGCAGGCGAACGGGAGGCGCGGGCTCGAGAGCGGGTGTCTCTGAAGTTACGCGGCGGCGGTTTCGCCGCGACGTTGCGCGGCGGCCCAGCCGTAGAGCTCGGCGTATTTGCCGGCGCTTACGTTCCACGAGAAGTCGCTGGCCATGCCGCGCAGGCGCAGGGCGCGCAGCTCGTCGGGACGGTCGTAGTAGGTGGCGCAGGCCCAGCCGATGGTGTTGTAGAGCGCGGGCGCGGTGGCGTCCTGGAAGCGGAAGCCGGTGCCGGTCTCCTTGCCCTCGGCGTATTGCGCCACGGTGTCGATCAGGCCGCCGGTGGAGCGCACGATGGGCGCCGTGCCATAGCGCATGGCATACATCTGGGTGAGGCCGCAGGGTTCGGCGCGGCTGGGCATCACGAAGAAGTCCGAGCCGGCCTGGATGAGGTGGGAGAGGGCGTTGTCGTAGCCGACGTGCACGCCGACGCGGCCGGGGAAGGCCTCGGCGGCCCAGCGGAAAGTCTGCTCCAGGCCGGGGTCGCCGGCGCCGAGCAGGGCGAATTGCACGTGCATGCGCGGCAGGATGTGCGGGAGCGCCTCGGCGAGGAGATCGAGGCCCTTCTGGCTGGCGAAGCGGGACACGACGCCGAAGACGGCGATGTGCGGATCGCGGGCGAGGCCGAGGCGTTGCTGGAGGGCGGCCTTGGCGGCGGCTTTGCCCGTGTCGAGAGAACGCTGGTCGTAGGG
>JAIXVY010000117.1 GCA_027482505.1 Opitutaceae bacterium
AAGTAGGTCAGCCGGATGTCGCCCTGATAAAACGCGATCTTCACCTCCCCCACGGCCATGACGAACGGGAGCGTGTAAGCGATCCACTGGCCGTCGCCGTCCTGCGACCAGCGCGTGGCGAGGCTGCCGTCGAGGGAGTTGGCGGGCGGGTTGCCGGTCTGAAAGCCGCTGGCCTGGACCGTCAAAGCCAGCGCGGGCGAGGGCGCGACCTGCACCTCCACCAGATCGGCGTAGGGCTCGGTTTCACCCGGACGCTGGATGACGAGCCGGATTTGGTGACGCCCCAAAGGCAACGGAACGTCGAGCACCCTGCCCTGCCCGAGCAAGACATCGCCCAGCCACCACGAATAAAGCGGCGGCGTCGCGTCGCGCAGCACGCTGCCCGAGGCGTCGAGGCGCACCTGCGTCTCGTAAACCTGGGCGGAGTCGGTCGCGCGTCGGTCCGGGCCCGCGACTGCGGACACGGGGGCGGGCCCCCCGAGCAGGCGCAGCATCTCGCAGGCGGCGAGGGCGAAGGCGCCGTAGCCGTAGTCCTGCTGTCCCTCGGGCGTGCTCGCGGCCGGTGCGGCTCCGATGGCCTGCACATAGCCGAGGCGGCCGGCGGAGTTGAGCGCGAGCGCGGTCATGCCGTCCCAGGCGCGATTCACCACCGGCCGGTAGGTGGCGTCGTCGAGCAGGCCCTCATTTATCCCGTAGGCGATGGCGTAGGTGAAGAAGGCGGTGCAACTCGTCTCGGGCATCGGATACTGCGCGGGAAAGAGAAGATTGGAGCGCCAGAAACCGTCCGCGCCCTGCAAGGGGCGGAGGGCCGCGGCCATCGTCTGCAGCATCGAGGCGAACTCCGCGCGGCGCGGATCGCCGGCGGGCAACTGCTCCAGAATGCGCGCGCAGGCGGCGATGGCCCAGCCGTTGCCACGTCCCCAAAACTGGGGCGTGTTGGCGCCGGTCCGCGCCTTGGCCGTCTGGTCGCGATACCAGAGGCCGCGCGCCGGATCGAAGAGCCCGCGATTGGTCTTCATCCAGCCATACATCTTTTCCAACTGCACCAGGTAGGCGGGATCGTTTTCGATCCGGGCCAGGCGAGCGAGCGTGGGGCCGGCCATGTAGAAGGCGTCCACCCACCACCAGTCGTCGGCGGAGGCGGAGCTGGCCACGAGCGCGTCCATCGCGGCCTTGATGGCCGCCTTGCGCACGGGCTGCGGGTCGAGTTCATAAAGATCGAGATACGCCTGGCCGCAGGCCTGGGAATCGGCGTCGGCGCCGCCTCCGGCCTCGGGACCCGGCAGCCACTGATTGGCCGCGGCCCAGGAAAGCGAGTAATCGCGATCCGCCGCGATCCGCAGCGTGCGATGCAGGGCCATGTTGCCGCCATGATAGGCCCCGCGATTCCAGACCGCGGAGCCGAGCGAAAAAGTTTCCTGGTAATACGTGTTCGCCAGCCGGACGGACGACTCGATCGCGCGGCGCCGCGCCAGATCGCCGTCGGCGGCCTGCCCCGAGGCGGAGGCGGACAACGCCAGCCCGCAAAGGCAGCCCAGGGCGAAGCGCGACGGGGGCGAGATCTTTTCCGCCAGGTAAAACAGGAAGCGCATGGCGGACGGAGCTAAGGTGCCGGCTCTTTGGCCGCGTCAGCGAACCAGGTCGGCCGAGAGGCGGAAAAAGACGGCCGCGGGCGAGGGGCCCGCGGGCAGGCGCAGGCGAGCCCGGCCGGAAGAGACGGGCATTTCCAAGGTGTAACCCGATTCGGCGACGGAGGGAAGACCGACGCCGCGGAGCACCGCCACCCGGCGCCAGTCGTAGAGGTCCACGGAGCGCTCAAGCGCGAGCTCCACGTCCGGCCGGGCGGGGTCGAAGGGGAATTCGCAGGCGGCGCCGTCGAAATTGAGCCGCGGAGCGGAGGCCGAGTTGGCGGGCGCGCCGGACAGAGCGTATTCAAACAGGTTGGGCACGCCGTCCGCATCGGGGTCGTCGACCGGCCCGACGGCGTTGCCGAGCGGGTTGGACGCCGCCCAGGCGACGTAGGAGGTGGCGGGCGCGCCGAGACGGCCCACGACCTGGGTCGCGTAGTTGGTGTAGGTCGTGTAGGTGCCGTAAAACCACAGCACGCACTCGGTGCGCCCGTGGTTTTGCGGCACGATGGGACGCAGGTTGTCGGCCGCGGAATTTTGCGTGACCGGAGTCCAGGTGAAGGTGAGACCGCCGTCGGCGGTGAAGCCGCGCCAGATCTCGAAGCGTGCGTTGGTGTTCAGCGGCACGTTGTTGACGTCCGAAAGAGCGAAGGGGCTGGCGGCGTTGGTAGAGATGTAGACCACGCGCGGATCGGCGGGGTCGAGGCACATGCCGCCGCCGTAGTCGGACTCGGCGGCGTAGATGCCGCGGCCCGCCTGGGCGATGAAACGCCGCTGCCACTGCGTGCCCGTCCAGCGCGCGTAGTAGTAATAGATGCGCGAGGAGGCCCAGGTGGAGTCGGTGCCGATCTGAACCTGAAATACGCACACCGGGCGGCCGTCGCGGTCGTAGTGGACGTCCCAGGTCCAGCCGCGCGCGTTGGGAATCCAGTCGTCGGGTCCCTGCCCGGCGCCCCAGGGGGCGGTGGAGTATTGATAGATGACGGAGCCTCGTTCCCCGCCGTCGTGGTCGAGGGGGATGTTCGCGAGGCTGTCGACGAAAGTCCCGTCGGTCTTGTAGAACGCGCCGGCGCGATAGGTGAGGTGGTAGACGGAATTGTTCACGTCGCGGGGATGGCCGTCGGTGTAGATGAAATCGATCCGGTCGGCGCCGTTGCTGACGTAGCGCGGGTAGGGCCGGGTGCTGCCGCTGCCGGTGCCCACGAGCTGGCGCGAGGCGCCCCAGGTGGCGCCGCCGTCGGTCGAAATGGTGAGCGTAGGGTTAAAGTTGATACAGCGGTGAAAATTGTAGATCGCGTTGTTCTCGCCCGAAAGCCGGTAGGTGTTGGC
>JAIXVY010000273.1 GCA_027482505.1 Opitutaceae bacterium
GAACTGGATAAGCGCGGATAGGAGCAGCGCGGGAATGGCCACCAGATAAAGCGGGAGGTGATCGGGGCCGGGCAGGGCGAGGTGCGGGCCGAGGAGCGGCAGCGCGACGAGCACCGGAAGAAGCGAAAGGCCGCCGGTGACCATGCGGGCGGAGAAGTAGAGGCTGAGGCGATAGCCGAGGTAGTTGATCGGCTTGGTGAGGAACTGGTTGATGAGGCCGTTGCGAATCTCCTCGGAGATCTCGTAGTCGTCGTTCGCGGCGCTCAGGAAAAACTGAAGGACGAGCAGCAGGGTGAAGTAGGTGAGGGTGGCGGAGAGGGGGAAGCCGCCTATCTCGGTTTTGCCGGCGTAGGCCGCGCCCCAGAGGATAAAGACGTAGACGAGATGCAGCAGGGAGAAGCCCGCGCGGATGGCGAAGTTCCACCGGTAGACGAGGTTCGTCTGGATGCCGGTGAGGAAGACCTGGCGGTATTTGGCGAGGACGGACACGGGACCGGAGCGTGGAGCAGGGGGCTAGGAGCGGGGAGCAGGGAGTGTGGAACTAGGAGCGGAGATACGGATGGGGCGAGCCAGCCGGCCGCCGATGGGTTGTCTACTTGCCGAGTTGGAAGCGTTCGATGACCTCCTTGGCCAGGCCGCGGTAGGCGGTGGCGCCGGGGGAGGTGTTGTCGTAGGCGAAGATGGTTTTGCCGAAGCTGGGGGCCTCGCTGAGGCGCACGGTGCGCGGGATGACGGTCTTGAAGAGCTGTTCGGGCAGATGCTTTTTTACCTCCTCGACGACTTGGCGGGAAAGATTGGTGCGCATGTCGAACATGGTCATGACGACGCCGCCTAGGGTGAGGTCGGGATTGAGCGCGCCCTTGATGCGCTCGAGGTTGCGCAGGATCTGGCCGAGGCCTTCGAGGGCGAGGTATTCGCACTGAAGCGCGATGAGGAGGTGATCGGCGGCGCTCAGGCTGTTCATCGACAGCATGCCCATGGAAGGCGGGCAATCGATGACGATGGCGTCGAAGGCGCCGGAGGAGCGGACGGGAGCGAGGATGGCGCGCAGGCGGCCGAGGAAGTTCTCGGTGCCGGCGAGCTCGATCTCGAGCGCGCCGAGGTCCTCCTCGCTGGGGATGAGAGAGAGACGCTCGACCGGGGTGGGAGTGATCATCTCCAAGGCGGTGCCCTCGCCGCGCATGGGGCCGTAGAGGGAGCGGCCCTCCTGCTTTTCGACGCCTACGGCGGAGGTGGCGTTGGCCTGGGGGTCGAGGTCGACCAGAAGCGTGCGAATCTTTTTCTCCGCGAGGGCGGCGGCGAGGTTGACGGCGGTGGTGGTCTTGCCGACGCCACCCTTCTGGTTGGCGATGGTGAAAACTTTGGTGGGCATTTGGCGGGAGTGACCAATGACCAATGACCCGGGCCGAATGGGCAAGCGCGGGATGCGGGGCCGGAGAGGCTTCTCCCGGCGACTTCGCGACGCCGGCGCGCACGCCGCCGGCCCCGGCTTCATGCCCGGCGGGAGGAAATATCAGGCCTTTGTTTGCGGCAGCAGGGCGAGCAAGGCCGCAAGCACGTGGCAGATGCTGCCGCCCAGGACAAAGGTGTGCCAGACGGCGTGGTGATAGGGCAGCCGCCGCCACCAGAAAAACAACACCCCGAGCGTATAGCACAGGCCGCCGGCGAGCAGCAGCCACAGTCCTTGGGCGGGCACGCTCGCCACCAAGGGTTTGAAGGCCACCACTATCAACCAGCCGGCGAACAGGTAGGCGAAGGTCGACAGGACGCGGTGGCGCCCGCCGAAAAAAAGCTGGAACACGGCGCCCGCGCCGCACAGCCCCCAGATGACGCCGAAGAGGCTCCAGCCCCAAGCGCCGCGCAGTCCGGTGAGCATGAAGGGAGTGTAGGTGCCCGCGATGAGGAGAAAGATCGCGGCGTGGTCGAGACGCAGGAACAGGTCCTTCCATCGTCCCGGGCCGAGGGCGTGGTAGATCGTGGATACCGCGTAGAGCCCGAGCAGGGTGAGGCCGAAGACGGTGAAACTGACCACGTGCCACGCGTCGCCCCGCCGCGCGGCGAACGAAACGAGGACGGCCAGCCCGGCGACGCTCATGGCCAACCCGAGCCCGTGCGTCAGCCAGTTGGCGCGCTCCTCCCCGCGAGTCGGCGTTCGCTCCTCCGGCCGCGCAGCCGTCGTTTCCGGCGCGCCCGCGCGCGCGCGCCGCCCGCGCACGACGCGGTCCGCCCAGCGGTCGAGCCGGCGGATCAGCGCCCTTGGGCGCGGGTGGCTGAACTTGTCCTCCGCCCACTCCTCGCCTTGGGCGTAAACGGTGCGCGGGATGACGCAGGTGCCGAAAATCCAGTCCGCGACAGGCAGGCCGAAGAAGCCCGAGATCGATTCGTTGCAGTCGGTGACGGCGTGATGGCGCAGGTGAAAGCCGTAGATCGGCCGCCAGAAGCGACCCCAGCGCGGATGCGTGACCAGCGGGGCCCACTTTTCGAAGGGCCAGTGGTTGATGGCGTGCAGCACCTCGTAAAGCGTGAGCGAGCAGGCCAGCGCGGCGAAGCCCGAGACGAACCACGGGTAGTCCGGCAGCAGCCATTGCAGCAGCGCGAAAAGCGGGGAGAGGACGAGGGCGAAGACCGCCAGCGCATACCATGGGAAAAACGACGCCTCGCCCTGCTCCGGCTCCACGATGGGAAACTTGTTTTCGATGAAAAGAACGCCGCGCCCGTCCGGCGCCGCGCGCCGCGCGATCCGGGTGAGGGCGTGGTGCAGCGTGTGCTGCCGGTAGAGCCGGCGCAAAAACGGCACGGCCGGCGTGTGCAGGACGTATCGGTGAAAAAAATACTCCACGAACGCGTTCACCAGGCTCACGGCCAGGAAGGCGGCGACGGCCTCGCCCGCTCCGGCGACGAACTGCGCCGTCCACACGCCGGGGAAGAAAAGGCGCAGCGCGGCCAGAAGAGCGGCCAAGGTGGCGAGCAAGGTGAGCACGAACAGCGGAAGGGAAAACTCCTCGTGTTCATGAGGGCTGGTCCGGGTGATCGGGGAGGCGGTCATCGGTCAACGGTGCTGAGCCCGCGACCGCGCGCGAAACGATTGCCCGCCCGAAATCCCGGCGGCTTCCATGCGGGAAACGGAGTCATAAAGGTCCCGGACCGGCGGCTCGGGCGACGACTCTCGGAAGAATCTCCTTTGCGGAAATATTTTTGAGGAAAATATTAATCCGTAATGGTTTGTGGTTATGGAAGAGGCGGGGTCATCTTCCCCCGTCCACCTGCGAGGCGTCGTTCGCTCCGCGCGCCCAAGCACCCATGAAAAGATTTTTTCACCATATTCTCCTCGCCGACGACGACTGCGGACAGCAGCTCCTCTCGCGGCGCGCGCTGGCCAAGGCTTTGGGAGAACACGGCACGGTGCGGTTGGTGGACGGAGGCCACGAGGCCATCGCTTACATGATAGGAGAGGGGGCGTTCGCCGACCGCCTGCTCCATCCGTTTCCCACCATCGTCATCACGGATCTCCACATGCCGCACGGCGACGGTTTCGACGTGCTGGAGTTCATGCAGGGCAACCCGCAGTGGAGCGTGGTGTCGCGGATCCTGCTTTCTTGTTCGGACCACGAAGACGATGTTCGCACCGCGTTTTTCCTGGGCGCGAGCGCCTACCACGTGAAGGGGCTGAATTTGGACCAGTGCATGCGCCGCATCGTGGAATATTGGACCTCTTGCGAAGTGCCGCCGGTCGACGAGCATGGACGGCTGTTGCGCACGACGAGCGTCGGAGGTCCTGCGGCCCGGTATGCGAAGCCCGAGCCCGCCGGCGGGATGATGCAGCGACCGCGGGGCTCCGGCCCGAAATGTTGATTGGCGTGCCGGGCTATTTGTTTTTTGGAAAAAAGTCCCGGTTTGCCCACGCCTGTTGGCGCGTCAGGCGTCGGTTGTCCTTCTCCACGTGCTGCGGCGAGTTCCGGCCGCGCTGCGCGCGTGTCTGTTCCGGAGCCAAGGGAGAAACGGGCTCTTAGGTATGGCTAGGTGCGTGGGCTTCCTCTTCCTTCATCAGGGTCATCAGCATCCAGGCCATTTCCTCGTGGTTGTGCTCTATCTCCGCCAGAAGGCCTTCGTCGTGCTCGCCTCGCTTCGCCCGCGAGATCAGCGCGTCCAAATCGCCGATAAGACTGGTATGGCGTGCCAGAAGATCGCCCAAGGTGCCGATCTCGTCGTGCGCGACGGCATGGGGCTCGAGGGCCCAAGGGCGGCCGTCGTCGTAAAGCCGGGCGAACCGCTCTCCGCGGCTAAGCTGTTCGCAGCGGTTGAGCAGCAGCTCCTGGTTTTTTTCGATCAAGAGTTGGTGCTGACGCAGGATGCGCCACAGATCCGATTTCCCTGCGGTGTGGATTTCTCCGAGGTTGTCGCGGATGATGCGGCCCAGGCTGTCTTCTTTTTCAATCACCACGCCAAAACCGCTGGTCAGCGGGTGCGGCGTGGGAGTATCCGGATCCAAAGAGGTGTCGGGCGGATTTTTTCCGCGCCTGTCCGACCGGGAACGAAAGTCGTTTTGAGTGGCGAGATACATGGTGGTTTTTAGGTTGTATCCAGTGAATCCCTACTTGGCTCATTACGCGAACGCCTACAGGTCTTATCCACCCCTTGCGCCGCAAGGCGGGCGAGCGCCGGGTTGAGGGTGAAAAACACGCCCTCCTTGCGTTGCCGGCAGGTCGTTTGCGCGCGGGACCTTACGATGGGGCCTTGGCCAAGATCGCGCGGCGCGATGTCGGCCAAGGCCGGCCCGCCCTCGGACAAGGTCACGTTTGGGCCGCCGCGGCGCGGTCGCTTTGCACTGGGGGCGAACGCCTTGGGGTAATAAATCGGGACGGCGCCGCACTCGCGCGACGATTGGGGATTGTTTTCCCCCATGCGCTTTTGGGGAGGGCCCGGATCGCCGCAACGAGATGCGTGGAGCGGCTAGCGATTCGCCCGCGTCGGCAAAAGGGTTTGGCCGAGCGCAACCAAGCGGGTGGCGTTTATCGCGCTGCGTCCCGGACGCTCCCGGCAATCTCTTCCCCGGCCACGCGCTTGGCCTCGATATTGGAGCATCGGCGCGCAGCCGCGGCCATTCGGGCCGCCCGGATTTTCGTTTCTGCCGGCTCCGCCCGCTTTTTTAAAGCGTCACAAGCGCGTGTTCCGGCAAGGCCTTCGCCGTGGCGTGACCCGGGCTTATGGCGCGCGGCGGCTTTGAGGAGTATATTGCGTGATGAAACACATCGACGCAGCCGTTCAACCTGTGTTCCGGGCTTGGTCTTCCTCGTCCGGCGCAACGCCCCGCCGCGCCTGCGACGCGGATGGAGGCAGGCTTTTTATGAGCAAGGCCCGACCATGAGCGACCGTGATCTAGACACGCATGGGGCGGCGTGCCGCTGTCTGCTTCGCCTGCGTGAGAACGAAGGCGCGCCCTACCTTTCCGACCGGGATTTCATCGCGCGTTATCTGCCGCGCTTTCCGGCGTGGTTCGAGCGTCCCGGAGAGGTTGACGACGCGGGCCTGCTCATCGTGGCGCAGACGCTGGGGCTGGCGAACGAGATCGAGACGATGCGCGCCTACGACCGCGTGCTCACGGCGCACCGAGCGGGATGCTCCGTGCTGGTGCGCACCGCCCGCGCTCCCCGGCAGTCCGCAGCGGAGCCTGTTCCGCACGAATACACCGCGCTGCTGGTGACGATGGACGAGGTCTCGTTTCGCCTTTGGTGCCCTTTCGTGAGCGGACACTCCGACCTCCTTCCCGAGGCTGGCCGCGATTGGTGGGAAGCGTGGGGCGCGAGTGGTTTGGTGCTTCGGCGCCGACGCGTGTCGAGGACGGCCGACGCGGCCTTGGCATCGGTAATTGCCTGACGCCATAAACAGCGAAAGCGATTCCTCGCCGGCTTCGCTTTCGGTTGGGATCAGGGGGTGAGTGGGGCATGCAAAAAACCAAAAAATCCGTCGCGAAACGGTTCAAGCTCACGGGGCGGGGAAAGCTGCTCAGGCGCACACCCGGCTTCCGGCATTTGCTGGCCTCGAAAAGCACCAAGGCGAAACGCCGCGCGACCAGGGACAAGACGGTTTCGCCTGGGCATGCCGCCGCGCTTTTGCAGTGTTTGCCCTTCGGGCTTTGAGCCGGCCCCCTGGCGCGCAAGTCCTGGCGGGTAGGCTGCCTATTAAGGCGTTGGCCAACAAAACGCCTTGCCGCGGTGCTGTCCGCCCATTCTTGCGATCACCCTTTGGCACGTAGCCTTGGCCTTGTGCAGCTCGCCATCCTTGCCGTCTGCGGTCGGGCTTTACCGTTGCGGGCCCGACTGCCGCGTAGATCCGGCGGTCCCCTTTTGGCTTGGAGCGAGTGAAGACACGCCTTTGGGCGGCCTGTCTCTCTAGTTGTTCGCATCCCCGGACGGAAACGCCCATGCAGCGCCGCACGGACCACCCTATGGTCGGCGTGGCGACGGGGTGATAGATTACCGGTGGCGACACAAAGTCGGCAGGCTTTTAAACAATCGATCCGCCGCTTCTTGGCGCAGCTCCTGCAAACGATGAATCCGCAATCAAAGCCCCGGTATCCTTTCAGCGGGAATGCCAACAGGCCGGGCGGCTGTGAGGTGAAGCCCGAGCGCGTCGTCTCCGCATCGTGTCGATTTCGAGCCTGCGCACGCAGTCTTCCCCAGGCAACGAACGGCCGCGAGGCCCGGCTGCTTCTGCTGCTCGGTCCGAGGGAAGCGAGTCTTTATCGTATGGAGGTCACCGGCGGTATCCCCGAGCAGCTTTTGCTTATGTCCACAAGGACCAGAGTTTGCTCCTCGTCCGATTACGAGTTGATCGCTCAGGCTCTGCGGACACCGGGACGCATCTTGATTTCCGCCAGGCCTGGGCGAGCCGCCAGCGGGCTGCGCCATTTTATCCACTGGCTGGCACGCATGCACCCTAGGCTGTCGAAGCGCATAGCGGGACTGCTGCCTTTGGCCACCGCCGTCCTTAGTCCGGCTCAGCTCTTGGCCAAGGCGCGAGAATTCTACGTCCGTTCGGGAAATTCTCCCGGAGGAACATCGGGATTTTTTTCATAAATTCCTGAAATACTTTTGTTTGTAATCTTATGGAAGGTTCTCGCGTAGGCGCTCGGCCGCAGGGACCTTCTCATAACCATGATCAACCTAAACCCGATTATCCTCGTGGTGGACGACGATCCGAACGACCTGTTCTTCATCCAAGCCGCCTTTGCCTTTGCGGGCGTGGGCAGCACGATACAAACGGCTGGCAGCGGCCGCGAGGCCATCGAGTATTTCATGGGCGCAGGGGCCTTTGCAGATCGGCAGGCCCACCCGCTCCCCGACTTTGTGGTCACGGACCTGAAGATGTCCGACGGAGATGGTTTTTCCGTGCTCGAGTTTTTGCAGAAAAATCCCGGATTGGTCGCAGTTCCCGCGCTCGTGCTTTCCGGGTCTCAGGACAACGACGACATCAAGAAAGCCTATCAACTGGGAGCGGGTTCCTACCACGTGAAACCAAGCTCCACGCACGATCTTCGTCATCTCGTCAAAACGCTCTATGCGTATTGGTTGGTTTGCGAGGCCCCCGGTCGGGACTCGTCCGGAAGGCTCCAGCAAACGGAAAGCCGCCAGAAGCTTGGCGAGCGGTATTCGCCCGAAGTCTTCAAGGGGGCGTCGGCGCCCTCCGGCTAGCCCTCCTTGCGTTCACCGGCCCGGCCTCGTGATCGCTGTCCGCCTTCGTCACGAATGCCCACGCTGAGTCAACGCCTCATCGCCCACGAGCTCCGGTCCGCCGCCGGTGATGGCGAGGCTGCGCGCGCCGCCTTTCGCGTGTGCGAAGGCCTGCGCCGCCAGCTCTGCGCCTTGGCGGGTGTCGCCGGCTACCGGGCCCTGATCGCGCGCGCCCTCGCCTTGGCCCGCGGCCGATCGCCCTGGCTCGCCGAGGCGAAAATCGAGACCGATGGAACGATCACGTTCCCCGCAGATATCGCGACCCGGATCGCGGATGCGGAGTTCGCCCGCGGAGGCCTTCTTCTTGTCGCCGAGTTGCTCGGCCTTCTTTCCACCCTGATCGGCGAGACGCTTACTTTGCGTCTCGTGAGCAATGCCTGGCCCGATCTTCCGCTCCTCCCGTCAGCCAACGAAACGGACCCGTCATGAAACAAAAGCCACGCGCCGCCCGCCTTCCCAGGCCCGCCCCTCCGCCCAGTCCTCCTACCGCAAGCGAGAAGGTCGCCATCCGGCAATTGCCCACCGGCGCGCGCGGTCTCGATGAAATCCTTGGCGGAGGCCTGCCCGAGTATTCCTTCAACATCATAGCGGGCGCGCCGGGCTGCGGCAAAACCACCCTCGCGCACCAGATCGTTTTCGCGAACGCCACGGTCGCTCGTCCGGCGCTCTATTTCACCGTGCTTGGCGAGCCCGCGATCAAGATGCTTCGCTACCAGCAGCAGTATTCGTTCTTCGACGCCGCTAAGCTGGGCGGCGCGATCCGCTTCATCAATCTTAGCGAGGTCGTCCTCGGAAAGGATCTCGACGCCGTGCTCGACGCCATCGCGTTCGAGGTGCGGCAGGCCGATCCGGCTATCGTCGTCGTCGATTCTTTCCGCACGGTGCTGCGCAAAAAACCGGGCGAGCCCGCGAGCGAGATGGAGCTGCAATCCTTCACCCAACGTCTCGCCCTTCTGCTCACCAGCCACCAGGCCACGACCTTCCTTCTTGGCGAATACACCGAGGGCGAGATGCGGGACAACCCGGTCTTCACCGTAGCCGACGGGCTGTTTCTGCTCTCGCAGGTCACGGAGCGAAATTCGGTCGTGCGCAAGATTCAGATCCTGAAGCTTCGCGGGCAGGCCTCCGTGCCCGGCCTCCATACCATCCGCATCGGCGACTTCGGCGTGCAGGCCTTTTCTCGCACCCTCGGGCTGGGACACGACGCGCCCGAAGCGCTCGGCGCGGCCCGGCTCTCCACCGGCGTGCCCGAACTGGACGCGCTCATGGGCGGTGGCATTCCGAACGGCGACAGCGTATTGATCGCCGGCCCCTCCGGCACCGGCAAATCCGCCCTGGCCACCCAGTTCATCGCCGCCGGTCTGCGCGCCGGCGAGCCCGGCATCATAGCCATCTTCGAGGAACGCCCGGCCCGATACGTTGCGCGCGCCGCCGGTCTCGGCCTCGACCTCGCCTCGGCGCAACGCGATGGTAATCTCGCGATCCTGTATCTACGCCCCCTTGATCTTTCAGTGGACGAGACCATGCTGGAATTGCTCGACACCGTGCGCCGCATGGGCGCCAAGCGCCTCGTCATCGACTCGCTGGTCGGTTTCGAGATGGCCCTCGCGCCCAGCTTTCGCGCGGATTATAGGGAGTCGCTCTACCGAATGATCGCGGCCCTCACCGGCGCGGGCGTGACCATCCTTAGCACCGTGGAAATCGAGGACACGTTCACCTCGTTCCATTTCAGTCACTACGCCATCTCCTTCCTCACGGACGACATCGTGCGCCTCCGCTATGTGGAGATAGATGGCCAGCTGCGAAAGATCCTCGTGGTGGTGAAAATGCGCGGCAGCGATCACAGCAAGGATATCCGCGAATACCACATCTGTGATCGCGGAGGCATCGTTATAGGACCCCCGCTCGGCGATTTCGCCGCCCTCACCGCCGGTTTACCCTGCCGCCTGTTGCCTCAGCCGAAGGAGGGGCCGCCGGCCGCGGCCTCCCCGCCATGAGCGCGTCCTCCGCGTCTGCCATTCGCGCCTCCCCGCTTCTGGGGGACACGCCGCTGCCGATGCTCGAGCTCGCCGGCCCCGAGCACCGAGTGCGCCTGGTCAACGATTCTTTCTGCGCGTTGTTAGGCGAAAAGCGGGAGGCTTTGCTTGATCGTCGCTTCGTGGATGTCGTGGCCAACGGGGAGGTTTGCGCGCCACTTTTGGATCGCGCCTACGAGACCGGCAGGGTGCAGTTGCTGCCCGTTCCCGCTCCGGTCGGCGCTCCTGGTTCGCTCTGGCTCTATGCGCTCTGGCCCACCCTTGACCCGCAAGCTCGTCCCCTCGGGGTCATCGTGCAACTCACGCGCTCCGAAGACGCGCCCTTCGACGTCGCCACGATGAACGGCGCACTGCTCATCGGCGCCCTGCATCAGCACGAATTGCGGGAGGTCGCCGAGGCTGACAAAACCCGCCTCCAAACCGAGGTGGCCGAACGGCAAAGCGCGCAGCGGAGTCTGCTCGAGGCGCAAAACGCGCTGCGCAGGGAAGCCGGCCGGCTCGAGGCCACGGTCGCCGATCGGACGGCGGAGTTGCGCGCCTCGGTCGCGCAGTTGGAGGCGTTCTCCTACAGCCTTGCGCACGACTTGCGGGCTCCCGTGCGGGCGATCCAGGGTTTTGCCCAGCTAGCACTGGAACCGCCCAATCCCGAAGCCGGCCAGGGCGCGGAATTTTTTCGGAAGATCGTCATCGCCGCCGCGCGAATGGAGGCTCTGATCCAAGATGTGCTGCATTTGAATCGCGTCGCGAGCCAGCCGATGGATATCGCGAGCATGCCGGTGGATTCGCTCGTGCGCGCGCTGGTCGCGGAATCGCCGGAACTGGGGCCTGAGCACGCCGACGTTTCGATCGATGGTCCCTTGCCTCCGATGATGGGCCACGAGTCCACGTTTCGGCAGTGCCTCGCCAACCTGCTGGATAACGCGGCGAAATTTGTGCCGCCTGGCGAGCGGCCGCGGGTGCGCATTTGGGCGCAGCGACGCGAAGCCGCGGGCCTATCTGCGCGCTCCGCTCCCGTTCTTGTGCGGCTTTGGGTGGAGGACCGGGGGATAGGGATAGCGCCTGAGCATAGCGCGCTTATCTTCGGGCTCTTCCAGCGTTTGCATCCGCCTTCGCTCTACGAGGGATCGGGCATCGGGCTGGCCATTGTCATGAAGGCAATCACCCGTATGGGCGGCGGCGTGGGCGTGGAGCCGGGAGCGCCATGCGGGTCACGGTTCTGGCTCGAGTTGCCGATCGGGTAAACGAAACGAGCGAAGCGCGGCTTACGGGAGAGGTCTACACTGACACGAGCGCCCTTCCGCTTTTTGGGGAGCTGCGCAAGTTGGCTCCAGCCGAGCCCTCACTCATAGCCTCACAAAAAAGCAGCGAAACCAGGCGAAATTCAGCCCAATATGACCAAAAGCCCCTTGCGGGTTTGTTTCCGCAAGGGGCTGTGGAGTCGGTGCTTGCCCAAAGTTGTCCAAACAAAAATTGGAGGCGCGAGCCGGAATCGAACCGGCGGTAGAGCTTTTGCAGAGCTCGGCCTTACCACTTGGCGATCGCGCCGTCTAAACTGACGGGACGCGGAACTTGTTTAACCGGGGCCGGGCGCGCAAGTCCCGAGTTGAGGTGGCCGGAGCGATGGAACGACGGAGGGGCGGAGCGACGGAACGGCGGAAGGACGGAAAAACGGAAACCTGAGACCTGAGACCTGAAACCTGAGACCGGAGACCTGAAACCTGAAACCTGAGACCGGAGACCTGAAACCTGAAACCTGAGACCGGAGACCTGAAACCTGAGACCTGAA
>JAIXVY010000409.1 GCA_027482505.1 Opitutaceae bacterium
GGGCCGGCCCAGGGGATGTCGGAGATGGCGAGGGCGGCGGAGGCGCCGTTGACCATCGCGATGTCGGACTCGTTGAGCTGGTCGGCGGAGAGGAGCTGGCCGATGATCTGGACCTCGTTCAGGAAGCCCTCGGGGAAGAGGGGGCGGCAGGGACGGTCGCAGAGGCGGGAGGTGAGGATCTCCTTCTCGGAGGGCTTGCCCTCGCGCTTGAAGTAGCCGCCGGGGAAGCGGCCGGCCGCGAAGTATTTCTCGCGGTAGTCGACGGTGAGGGGGAAGAAGTCCTGGCCGGGCTTGACCGAGGCGGAGACGCAGGCGGTGACGAAGACGTTGGTCTCGCCGATGGAGACGTTGACCGCGCCGTTGGCGAGGGCGGCGTAGGTGCCGGTGCTGAAGGTTAGGTCGAGGCCGGCGGCCTTGACGACGTGTTTTTGATTCAGGGACATGACGGATGCTTTCTGTGTAGCTATTTTGCGGATACGGTTGCGCGCCGCGGATGGGATCGAACGGGCGGCGACGCGCGGCCGCGGGTTCGGGGTTTTTCGGTCCTGCCGCGCGAGGGGGCGGGGCGTCCTCGTGGGGAGCCCGCGCGAAGGCGCAGGAGGGGCTGAAAGGGTTTTCGGGAAATCTGGAAGGAGCGGCCGGTCGCTCGGCGGCGACCGGGGCCCGGCTCTTTATCGTCGGCGGACGAGAGATTTCGAGAGGGAGACCGAAGCTCGGGCTTCGGGCGGCCTATGGAAACATCTCGGTCGGAGGCGCGGCGATGTCGGTAAAGACAAGAGGCGATCCGCGTATCGGATCGCCTCCAAAGGGGCCAAGACTTTACTTGCGGAGACCTAGCTTGGTGAGGAGCTCGGTGTATTTGTTGACGTCCTGGCGCTTCACGTAGTCGAGGAGCTTGCGACGGCGGCTGGCCATCTGGAGGAGGCCGCGGCGGCTGTGGAAGTCCTTGCGATGAGTGCGCAGGTGCTCGGTGAGGTGGTTGATGCGGGCGGTGAGCAGCGCGATCTGGACTTCGGAGGAACCGGTGTCTTTTTCGTGATGCTTGAAGGAGGCGATGGTCTCGGAACTAACGGCGATGGACATGTTTAAGTGGTTTTAGGTTGGATTTCACGACTGTAGGGAACCTTCGCAGGCTCCGTGCCACCCGCCACGTCCGGGGTTGTCAGCCTCGGGTGCAGCCGGTGTCACCGTTCCAATCCCGCGGGATGCGGGACCAGTCATGGTGTAGGTTCTTAACCAAAGAACGTTCACTAACGCAGGGGCAGACGTTCATAAACTGCGGGCGGGTGCGGCAAGCGTTTTTTATCGGGTGCGCAAAAGATTGGCGATCAGGCGGCAAGGACGGCGCGGCGTTCGGCGGCGGATAGTTCGCGCCAGGCGCCGGGGCGGTCGAGCAGGCCCAGGCCGGCAAGCGTGAGTTCGCCGATGCGCCAGCGGACCAGACGGAGGGTGGGGTGGCCGACGGCGGCGGTCATGCGCCGCACCTGGCGGTTTTTGCCTTCGTGGAGGGCGAGGGAAAGCCAGGCGTCGGGCACGTTTTTGCGAAAGCGCACGGGGGGATCGCGAGGAGGGAGCGAGGCGGATTCGGCCTCGGCGAGGCGGCGGACCTTGAGCGGGGCGCAGGCGTGGTCGGAGAGTTTCACGCCGGCGGCGAGGCGGCGCAGGTCCTCGTCGGGCGGGATGCGTTCGACGAGGACCCAATACTCGCGTTCGTGGGCATTTTTCGGGTCCAGCAGCGTCGTGTTGAGCCCGGGCTCGTCGGAAAGAAGCAGCAGGCCTTCGCTATCGGCGTCGAGGCGTCCCAGGGGGTAGACACGGGAAGGGAGGCGCGGAGCGAGGTCGGCTAGGCTTTTCCAAGCGGAGCCGGGCTCGGGGGTGAATTGCGAAAGGACGCCGTAGGGTTTGTGAAGAGCGATGAGCACGCGCGTAGCTTACGCCGCGAATGAACGCGAATGGACGCGAATACGAGCCGATGAATTCGGAAATTCGCGTCGATTCGCGTTTATCTGCGGTTAACCCAGTTTGTTCATCATGCGTGCAATCCAACTGACCGCCGTCAACCAGCTCGAAGTCCGCGAGGTTCCCGATCCCGTGCCCGGACCGGGGGAGGTCGTGGTGGCCATTGCCGCCGCGGCGCTCAATCATCGCGATGTATGGATAAAACTGGGCCAATACGCGGGGCTCAAGTTTCCCTCCATACCTGGCTCGGACGGGGTGGGGCTGGTGGTTGAGACGGGGCCCGGAGTAACAGCCGGCGAGTGGGTGGGGCGCCGCGTCATCATCAATCCCTCCTTCGGCTGGGGGCTCGGCGAAGCCGCGCAGGGCGAGGAGTTTTCCATCCTGGGCCTGCCGCGCGACGGCACGCTGGCGGAAAAGGTGGCGGTGCCGGTCGCGCAATTGGCGCTCGCGCCAGCCCACCTGGACGACGCGCAGGCGGCCGCGCTGCCGCTGGCGGGGCTGACCGCGTGGCGCGCGGTGATGACACGCGCGAGGGTCGCGGCGGGGGAACGCGTGCTGGTGGGCGGCATAGGCGGCGGCACGGCGTTGTTCGCCCTTCAATTCGCCGTGGCCGCGGGGGCGGAGGTTTGGGTGAGTTCGTCCAGCGAGGACAAAATCGCCCGCGCCCGGGCCCTGGGCGCGCGGGGTGGTTTTGACTACACCAAGCCCGGCTGGTCGGAGACGGCGCGGGCCGAGGCGGGCGGCTTTTTCGATGTGATCATAGACAGCGCGGGCGGGGCGGGTTTCGAGACTTTGGTGGATCTGGCCGCGCCGGGCGGACGCATCGCGTTCTTCGGCGCCACCCGCGGCAACCCCAACGTCCTGCCCATGCGCAAAGTCTTCTGGCGTCAGCTCAGTCTCCTCGGGACCAC